>JBDSQT010000134.1:0-7239 GCA_039929665.1 Paraperlucidibaca sp. | reverse complement strand
AGCAAATGCCCAGCACCTGGAAGATCACCGGATTGGTATTGAGGATAGGGCCTAATAAAATCGACTTAACCGGAACTTGATCGGACATGATTACACTCCTGACTCGCGGACTTTACTTAGGAACTGTTTAAAGCCTAAGTCGCCCATCCAAAATTCCAGCATATTGCTGACACCGTTACTGGTCAGCGTGGCACCAGACAAGGCATCAATTTGATAGCTTGCTTCAGGCTTGGAGGCATCGACACCGCCTTTTTTCAGATGCAGCGCGGCTTTGCCACTGTCGTCATAGACCTGCTTACCGACCCACTGCGCCTGCCATTTTGGGTTATCCACCTCGCCACCCAAGCCCGGCGTTTCAGCTTGGTCGGTAAAGGTAATACCCGCCACGGTGTTGGCATCTTTTTCGAGCACCAAATAGCCATACATGGTTGACCACAGGCCATAGCCCGAGACCGGTAGCACGAGGCGGCTGAGTTGGCCCTGCTCATCGCGCAGCAAATACACATCGGCTTTTTCTGCACGACGCCTGACGTCAGCAACATCTTGCTCGCCGCTCAAGGCCATCGAGCTATCGGCCTGCTTGGTGGCTTTGCGCTGGTCATAACGATCGTCTAACTCAATGCGGCTATAGGCGCCGGTGTTGAGGTCGACCAAATAGCGCTCAAACTTTTGGAACTTTGCCCCGACTTCCGTGGCATCGCCCTCGCCTTCAGCCAATACGCCAGCTGCGGCTAAAATCTTGCGTTGTTTATCGAGCGCTTGATTGGCGAGCTGAATGGGCTTGAGCAGTGTTACGGCGGCCGCAAGCGCCACCGAGCACACCACCGACAGCACTAGGGCGACAGTGATGGTTCTTAGCTGAGATTCATTAGCCATTGCGCGCGAGCCTCCGGTTAATGTTGGACTGCATAACGAAATAATCAATCAACGGTGCGGTGAGGTTGGCGAACAGAATGGCCAACATCATGCCCTCGGGATATGCCGGGTTGACGATACGAACCAATGCAACCATGACACCGATGACGATGCCAAAGATCCAGCGGCCGGTATGCGTCATTGACGCTGATACCGGATCGGTAGCCATAAACACCATGCCGAAGGCATAACCGCCGAGCACTAAATGCCAGTACCAAGGCACTGCAAACATCGGGTTGGTGTCGGAGCCAATCGCATTAAATAGCGAGGTGGTGGCGATCATACCGATCATCACACCGCCCATGATGCGGAACGATGCCACCCGCGTGGCCAGCAAAAATACCGCGCCAATGCCGATCCCTAAGGTGGACACCTCGCCCATGGAGCCGGGAATATTGCCAATGAATGCATCAAACCAACTGATGGCTTGCAGCCCGCCCTCACCGACGCGCTGAATGGCTTCAATGCCGGCGGCCTTGGCTTGACCTAGCGCCGTGGCACCAGTCCAGCCATCGATCGCTTGACCCCAAATAGCCGGGTTGATCGCTGTCCAGACTGTATCGCCAGACATTTGCGCGGGGTAAGCAAAGAACAAAAATGCACGACCCGACAAGGCCGGGTTGACGAAGTTTTTGCCCGTACCACCAAAGACTTCTTTGGCGATGACCACACCGAAGGTGATGCCCAGTGCAACTTGCCAGAGCGGCACCGTCGGTGGGCAGGTCAAGGCAAACAGTATCGAGGTGACAAAGAAGCCTTCATTGACTTCATGGCCGCGCTTTTGCGCAAACATGACTTCCCAGAAGCCGCCAACAATAAAGGTAGTCAGATAAACCGGCACAAAGAAGGTCGCGCCATAGACAAAGCAATGCCAGAGGTTCGTGGCATCAAAGCCTGCCAGTAGCGAGATGACCCAGACACGCCAAGCATCAACGGCCATATCGGGCGTGCCGCCAGGCACATTGCTCAGCACCACTAAGGCTTGGTTGCCGATATTCCACATGCCAATGAACATGGCCGGGAATGTCGCCATCCAAACCAAAATCATGATGCGTTTTAAGTCGATGGAGTCGCGCACATGCGCGGCCGAATGCGTGACCTGCTTCGGGCTGTAGAGAAACGTGTCAAACGCCTCAAACAGCGCTGCCCAATTTTCGTGTTTGCCGCCCTTCTGAAAGTCAGGCGCCATTTGCTCGAGTTTATTTTTTACCCAACTCATGGCTTAACCCTCCTTCTCAATACGGGTCAGCACATCACGAAGGATGGGACCATATTCATATTTTCCTGGGCAGGCATAGGTGCACAGCGCCAAGTCCTCTTCGTCCAACTCCAGCGCGCCGAGCGCCGCCGCTTGATCATCATCGCCAATAATCAGACTGCGTAGCAGCTGAGTTGGCAAGATATCTAAGGGCATTAGTGACTCATACGTGCCGACCGGCACCATGGCACGCTCAGAGCCATTGGTACTGGTGGTAAGGGCAAACTCGCGCTTGAGAAACTTACCAAAATACAAGTTCAGCACTGAGCTGCGGTGTGTGCCAGGACGCACATAATGCAGCAGCTCACGATCACGGCCCTCTTCCAGCGCCGACACTTGCACGTGATAGCGGCCTAAATACGCCTCCGCCCCACGCGCTTGCCGACCTGACAACACCGAGCCCGAAATGCTGCGATTTTCACCCGCAACAAGCTCACCATCGAGTATTTCGGTAATGCTGGCACCGACAAGTGTGCGAATCAGACGCGGCTCTTTTACAACCGGGCCGCTAACGGCAATGACGCGCTGACTATCAAGCCGACCACTGACAAATAAGCGGCCAATCGCCATCACATCTTGATAGTTCAGATGCCAAGCTTGGCGCTGCATCGATACGGGCGCGACGAAATGCATATGTGTGCCGACTAAACCGGCAGGGTGTGGGCCGCTAAACGTTTCCACACGCGCATTGCCCGTAGCAAAGCGATCGCTCGGCGCTTTTGCGACGATGACCGGCACACCTAGACCCGCCAACACCGCCAAGCCATTAACAAAGGCCGGCTCATCTTCAGCAATCACTAAGGCCGGTTGCACGGCGTGTGGATTGGTGTCCATGGCATTGACAAACAAGGCCGATGGCGTGGTGCCCGGCACTGGAATTTTGCTAAATGGCCGCGTGCGTAGCGCCGTCCATAGGCCTGAGACGCGCAGCTGCTCGGTGACAGCCTCAGCACTGAGCGAGGACAAGGACTCAACGCTATGCGCGGTGAAGCTCTCGACTTCGGTAATGGCCGGATCAATATCAATAACCAGCGACAAAAATACGCGACGGGCGCCACGATTGACCGCGCGCACACGACCACTCGCTGGTGCGGTAAACACCACCTGAGGGTTCTTTTTGTCACTAAAGAGGATTTGGCCGCAGCGCACGTTATCGCCCTCGGCGACATTCATGGTGGGTTGTAGACCGGGGTAATCGGCTCCCACGATGGCCACAGAGCGCACCGCCGGTGATCGACTAATGGCTTGCTTGGGCGCTCCAGACAAAGGCAGATTAAGGCCTCGTTTGATTTTAATCATGGTGAGTTCCAGCGCGTCTAAGACTAATCTTCGCCGTCACGCGTGAGCGTGGCACGGCCCGATACTTATTGTTCTTAACCTACAGGCAACACCGCCTGAAAAGATCCTGAACAGGGGTATATCAACCCCTGTTCAGTTTTGCCTGCCTAACCTTCTAGCGGCAGCGTCAGGTAATGCGCACCAGCAATTTGCTCGGCAATACGCATCACTTGGCAGCTATAGCCCATCTCGTTGTCATACCAGACATAGAGGTTGGCGCGGTTGCCATTGACGATGGTGGCTTGGGCATCAAAGACACCCGCCGAACGCGAGCCAATAAAGTCCGTCGACACCACTTCGGTGGAGTTAGTGAAGTCGATTTGCTCTTGCAGACCTGAGTGCAGCGAGACATTGCGTAAGAACTCATTGAGCTCTTCTTTGCTCGCTGGTTTGTCTAAGGTCAGGCTCAAAATTGCCATCGAAACATTCGGAGTAGGTACGCGAATCGAGTTGCCGGTGAGCTTGCCAAGCAGCTCTGGTAAGGCTTTGGCCACCGCTTTAGCCGCACCGGTTTCGGTGATGACCATGTTCAACACCGCCGAACGGCCACGACGATCGGCGGTGTGGTAGTTATCGATGAGGTTTTGGTCATTGGTGAAAGAGTGCACGGTTTCTACGTGGCCAGAGGAGATGCCGTAGTGGTCGTTCATCACTTTCAATACCGGCGTGATGGCGTTGGTGGTGCACGATGCGGCAGACAAAATCGTGTCAGCATCGGTAATCGTGTCGCTATTGACGCCATAGACGATATTTTTGATGTCGCCCTTGGCTGGTGCTGTCAGCACTACGCGAGCAACGCCTGGGCATTTTAGGTGACGACCAAGGCCTTCGCTGTCTTTTAGCTTGCCGGTGTTATCGATTAGCAGCGCCTCTTTAATGCCATAGGCGGCGTAATCGATGTCTTCGGGGTTGCTGCCATAAATGACTTTAATGAAGTTGCCATTGGCAATGATGGCTTCGTTTTCTTCATCGACCGAAATCGTGCCTTCAAAAGGGCCATGAATAGAGTCACGGCGTAGCAAAGAGGCACGCTTTTGCAAATCGCCATCGGTGGTTTTACGCACCACGATGGCGCGCAGACGCAAGCCGCCTTCATTGCCAGATTTTTCGATGAGCAAACGCGCCAAAATACGACCAATACGACCAAGGCCATAGAGCACAACATCACGCGGCTCGCCCAGCGACTTCAGGCCAACACCAGGAGCCACGGCCTTCTCAACAAAAGCACGCAGATCTTGACCGGCGCCATGTTCGCGGAAATCGATGGCTATTTTGCCGATATCAACTTGGCAGGCACCCAGACCTAAGTCTCTCACCATCTCGAGGATAGGGAAGGTGTCGACCACCGATAAATCACCAGAAATCATGCGCACGCGGCGGTGATATTTGAGAATTTGAATCACCGAGCGATTCACTAAAGCACGACCAAACACCGTGATGATGACGTTGTTTTTACGGTGCAAATTACCAATCTGCGGAATCATTGACTCAGCAATGGCTTCACGGTTTTTCCAGCGGCCAAAATGGTCGGCTTGTAGGGCTTTAATGGTATCGATAGACACGATGGAGAACCTCATGGGGCATTTTAGACGGGGCGAAGTTTACGGTTTTACACCAGTTACGACCAGCGTTGTGACACTTCACCGGTCAAATGTGGATAAACGGTAGGCGAAAGTCTTACGCATCCATGCCTTTATCGGCCTCGCGGCGAGTAAAGACCGGAGCATCCGAGCGTGACAAACCTGCATCGTAGCGATACCCATCGACGCTGTAGTCAAGTAGGGCCTCGGGCGTGCTGATGCGCTCTTGAATCAGCCAAGCCGCCATCCGGCCACGGGCTTTTTTGGCGAAGAAGCTGATGATTTTGAACTGACCATTTTTTTCATCCCTAAATTGCGGCGTAATTAAGCGGCCATTAAGCTTTTTCGGCTGAATGGCGCGGAAATACTCCTGCGAGGCGAGGTTAATCAGCACCTTATCGCCCTGCTCGGCCATGGCTGCGTTTACCGCCTCGGTAAGCCGATCGCCCCAAAACTCATAGAGATTTTTGCCGCGCGGATTGGCTAGATCAGTGCCCATTTCTAAGCGATACGGGCGCATATAGTCGAGCGGACGCAGCAGACCATAAAGACCTGAGAGGATGCGCAAATGCTCTTGTGCCTGTTTTAAGTCATCGGCGCTAAAGCGCGAAACATCGAGACCGGTATAGACATCGCCCTTGAAGGCAAACAGCGCTGGACGCGCATCGGGAGAACTGAATGACGGCTGCCAGTCGTTGTAGCGCAGCACATTAAGGCTGGCGAGCTTGTCGGACAGACTCATTAGACTGGCAATTTCAGCCGGCGGCTTGCTTTTCAGTACATCAATGAGCTCAGAAGCTTCACTGATGTAGTGTGGCTGAGTGGGCGTGACAAAGGCCGGCAGTGGCGTTTCATAATCCAGGGTTTTGGCTGGTGAGACGACAATCAGCATGGGCGTTCCTGCATAGCGAAAAATAATGGGCATAGTATAGTCACGACCTTAACCCTCGCGGGCAATCAAGCACAGTGATTATCTGCGCTCATTTATTGGATGCTTATGGCCTTAACCGACGCACTGACACTGCCCATTGTCGCCGACAGTCACCAACGCCTCTGTACTCGCGTCTGGCGCATTACCGCGGCCAACCCAAGCATCATGACCGGGCCTGGCACCAATACTTATCTGCTGATTGGCCAGCGCTGCGTGGCCGTGGTCGATCCCGGCCCTGCCGACGAGGCGCACCATGATGCTATTTTGGCCGCCGTCGCCGACTCAGGCCTGCCACTAACGCATGTCTTACTGACCCATACCCATCGCGACCATTCGCCGGGCACTCAAGCCTTAGTCACGGCCACGGGTGCACGCGTATGCGGCATGTCGCCCCTCGCCGATGACCCTAGCCAAGATCGCGATACAGTGATTGATGAGACCTGGGTCGATGGCTATTGCTTTGAGGCACTAGGCTGGCCGCTTAACATCATCCACACACCGGGCCATGTCGAAAATCATCTGTGTTTTCATTGCCCCGATGAACATTGGCTGATCACCGGCGACCACCTCATTCAAGGCTCAACGGTAGTCATTATTCCGCCCCATGGCCGTCTCGGTGACTATCTGCGCTCGCTAAACAAACTCTTAGGCCGCGGCATTGAGTACTTATTGCCAGGACATGGCACCGTCATGGCCCATGCCGAAACCGTCGTTGCTGGCACCGTCGCCCACCGTTTGCAGCGCGAACATAAAGTATTGGCTGCGCTGGCCGCGCATCCGCCCGCTAGCCTCGTCGACTGGGTCGCGATTGTTTATGACGATGTCTCGCCCAGCCTGCATCCGATTGCACGCTTTAGCTTGTGGGCACATTTACTCAAGCTCGCGGAAGATGGCGTAGCGCTCGAGAGCGACGGCATTTGGCAGCAAGTGCGCTAAACTCTCGCCCATATCGTCATAGTAAGGAAAGGTTTTCATGGCCGATGATCGCCTTAAACGCTTAAAAACCGGTGCCTTTGAGCGCCGCTTTTCTATCGCCAAAGCCTCTTTTGTCGCCGGTTCACGCCTGGCTGCCTCGGCCGCTGGATCGTTCTTCTCAGCACCCGAAGATCGCGTCACGGCACGCCGCCAAGCGCTTGCAGAGCAAGCCGAATACTTAGTCGGCGAGCTTGGCCAACTAAAAGGCAGCGTGGTGAAAATTGGCCAAATGATGGCGCTTT
>JBDSQT010000133.1:0-21972 GCA_039929665.1 Paraperlucidibaca sp. | reverse complement strand
CGAAGTGCCAAGTTATCTGACATTTCGTAGAAGGCACCAACAGCGACGTTAGCGATAGTGTGTTCTTGGTAGCCTGCGCCACCGTTACCAGTAGCGCGCTGTAAGCCACCACCGATGAGCACGTAAGGCTGCAGTTTATTTTCAACATTGAAACGGTAGTAAGTATCTAAAGTTGCCATTTCAACGCGAACATCGCCGGCTCCAGAGACTTCGCTAGAGGGGTTCGCTTGGCCGTAACGTAGTTCTAGGCCAACATTTGGGTTGACGCGGTAGCCTAGAGCAAATGAACCATCAGTAGCGTCATCTAAGCCATCTTTTGTGCCGCCAGCAGTTACCTGCTCGTTATCAAAAATATGGAAGCCGATCATCGGGCTGACAGTGATTTCGGCATGAGCTGCCATGGCGGAAGTAGCCAGGAAGGTTGCCAAAGCGAGACGATGCAATTTCATAGTCAATAAATCCTTGTAAATAAATGATTACTAGATGTAACAGGCTGTAGAGTAATGGGATGAGATAAACTGGTCAAGTAGGGCAATTATAGGCCCCGCCACTTATCTGCCTCCCTTTAATATCTCCATTAGCGTGAGTTTCATCGTGTCAGACTTCTTGCAACGCTTTCAGTTCCAACAGACCCCCGTGCGCGGTGAGCTTTGCCGATTAAGCGAGGCTTATCAAGCTGTTCGCGACAAGCACCACTACCCTGAACCAGTCGCCACTTTGCTAGGTCAAGCTATGGTGGCGGTGGCATTAATGACGGCCACGCTGAAGCTTGAGGGCAGCTTGATTTTGCAAATCCAAGGCGATGGCCCGGTTGGTCTGATCATGGCTGAGTGCAACCAATCCGGCGATGTGCGCGCGATTGCTCGCTTTGATGAAGCAGAAAGCTATGCCGATACGCAGTGGACCGCACTGACAGGTGTTGGCCGCTTGCTACTCACCATTGAGCCTGATGATGGCGAGCGTTATCAGGGCATTGTGCCATTAGAAGGTGCGAGCTTGGCCGAGGCCTTAGGCTATTACTTCCAGCAATCTGAGCAGTTGCCTACACAGTTTTTACTCACGGCCAATACTCAGGCGGCAGCCGGCATGATGTTGCAGGTATTGCCTGGGCATAATAATGGTGAGGATGATGATCTGTGGTCGCGTGTGACGCAGCTCGCCGCGACAGTGAAAAATGAAGAGTTACTAAGCATTGAGCCGGAGCCGCTGCTGTACCGGCTTTTTCACGAAGAAACGGTCGAATTATTTCCGACGAGTGGCCTGCGTTTTCGCTGTTCCTGCTCGCGTGAGCGCAGTGCCAATGCCCTCGTGTCATTAGGTTTAGATGAGCTGCGCGAGGTCGCTGCAGAGCAAGGCGGCGTGGTTCGTGTTGACTGTCAATTCTGCCATCAGTTCTATGACTTTGATCAAGTCGATATTGAGCAGTTATTTCAGCCGGCTGCTGACGCGCCGCAAAATCTGCATTGAGCAGAGCTGCAGCCATACAGGCGTCATTATATTAGCGCCGCAGCCACAGCCTAGGCTTGGGTAGCGCGATGCTGACCTCCAAACCGCCGCCGGGGTGATTGCTCAAGTGCAGCTGGCCACGATGCTGCTGCACGATGCGCGCCACAATGGCCAGTCCAAGCCCCGAGCCCTGCGAGCCACGCGCGCTATCGCCACGGCGAAATGGCTCTTGCAGCTCCTGCATGCGCGACTCATCAATGCCAGGCCCATGATCGCGACAACGCAGCACAATGCTCTGTCCCACTTCTTCGGTGCTAAACACCAGCGGCGCCCTGCCATAGCGCAGGGCATTTTGAATTAAGTTGCCAATGAGCCGCTTAAACGACAGCTTGCGTAGACGCAGCGTAGGAATCTCGCCGAGTACAGTCTCAATTTTAGTCAGATGGCCAAACTGCTGAGTGACTTCGCGAACTAATGCATTGAGATCGATAAGATCGGCCTGCTCTTCTGAGCCATCACGCATAAAGGCAATGAACTGATCAAGGATGGCGTCCATATCCTCGATATCCGTGACCATGCCTTCGGCCAGCTCGCGATCACGCATAACCTCGGCGGTCAGCCGCAAGCGTGTCAGCGGCGTGCGCAGGTCATGCGAAATGCCGGCGAGCATCACCGTACGCTCTTGCTCGGCTAAATGAATCTGTCGCGTCATTTGATTAAATGCGCGGTTCACGGCACGAATTTCGGTTGGGCCGCTATACACATCGAGCTGGGTGCTGTGCTGCCCACGGCCAACACGGATGGCGGCAAGTTGCAGGCGCTTGAGCGGCCGATTGAGCTGTCGGGCCAAAATAATAATGGCAATGATCGACAGCAACGGCACGCCCAATATCCATCCTAAAATAATGCCGGGGCTGTATTGCTGCATAAACAGCAGCTCTTCGCGTACCCACATAGGCTGCGTGGTATCCGCGCTTATCCATAGCGTGGGCACGGGGCGAAACTCAAAATACACCAGTGAGGGGTGATTGATTTCGCGGCGTAGCTGTTTTTGGAAGCGGTCGGTAAAAAGTTCGGCAAACCATTTATCGCGCGGTGATGGAAAACGCTCAGGGTCGCGGACAATCTCGACATTGCCATAGATGCGCAGCGCGCGATCAATTTCTTCCGGCGCGATACCTTCACGCTCAGCATCGCGCAGCTTAAGCATCTTTATTGCTGAGCTATGCGCGTGTTGACGTATCTCTGGCAGGTATAAGTTTTGCCAAAAAAAGGCAATGGACAGTACCTGACTGACCAACACCACAATGCCAATGACTAGTGTTGTGCGCATGGCGCTGGAACGCGGCTTCAGCCATTGCAGCAGACCACGCTTGCTGACAGCGGGCGCTTGCGTAATAAACATTAGGTCAGCTCGTCGGGCACAAACACATAGCCGACGCCCCACACGGTTTGGATATAGCGGGCATTGGCAGGATTGCTTTCAATAAGCTTGCGCAGACGAGACACCTGCACATCAATGGAGCGCTCCATGGCACCCCATTCACGGCCGCGCGCCAGCGCCATGAGCTTATCGCGCGTCAGCGGTTCGCGTGGGTGCTGCACCAGCGCCTTCAAGACCGCAAACTCGCCGGTAGTCAGTGATACCGAAGTCCCGCTATTGCTGAGCTGGCGCGTCGATAAATCCAATGTCCAGGGGCCAAAGCTCACGACTTCACTGGTCTGTGACGGTGCGCCCGGCAGCTCGCGCGTTTGTCGACGCAGCACGGCTTTCATGCGCGCCAACAGTTCCTGCGGGTTAAAGGGCTTGGGCAGGTAATCATCGGCACCGGCCTCTAGGCCATTGATGCGGTCGCTGTCTGCACCGCGCGCGGTGAGCATAATGATCGGGGTGTTATTGCCCGATGCGCGTAGGCGATGGCAGATGGCAATGCCATCTTCGCCGGGCAACATGAAGTCGAGCACAATCAGTGCAAATAGTTCGCGGCCCAACACGCGATCCATCTGCACAGCATCGGCCACGGTTTTCACGCCATAGCCTTGGTCTTCCAAAAAGCGCTGTAAAAGCGTGCGCAGGCGCACATCGTCATCGACAACTAAAATCTTCAGGCCATCGCGGCTGTCGCTGTCCATGCCATCCTCATGTGGTTTTTAGCGTTGAGCCTGAGTGTACGCAGGCGCAGGGCGTTTGAACACGGCCTACTTTTGGCTGACACAGGCAGCGATGCGCATGGTTTAATTACACCACTTGAAAATGATGTGAGTTGTTATGTCTGCGTTAGCTTTGCAAATTGCCCGTGAACTTGGCGTGCGACCCGAGCAGGTCGAAGCCACCATAAATTTATTAGATGGTGGTGCAACGGTGCCGTTTATCGCGCGCTATCGTAAAGAAGTGACTGGCGCGCTTGATGATACGCAGCTGCGCCAGCTCGAAGAACGCCTGCTGTATTTGCGTGAGATGAGCGATCGCCGCAAAGCCATCCTGTCCAGCATCGATGAACAGGGCAAGCTCACTGATGTCTTGCGCGAGCAAATTCTTGCCGCCGAAACGAAAGCGCGCTTGGAAGATTTGTATCTGCCGTATAAACCTAAGCGCGTCACCAAAGGCCAGCAGGCGATTGCCGCCGGCTTATTGCCCTTGGCCGATATGTTGTTCAATGAGCCTTCACGAGAGCCTGAGGCCGAGGCGCCGGCATTTATTGTTGCTGAGGCCGCTGAAGGCGGCTTGGCCTATCCCGATGTCAAGGCCGTGCTCGATGGCGCCAAGCACATTCTGATGGAGCGCTTCGCTGAGCAGGCTGATTTGCTGGCCTTGTTGCGCGAGTATTTGCATAGCCGGGCTCAGCTAAGTGCCCGTGTGGTGGCGGGCAAAGAGTCGGCCGCCGCAAAGTTCCAAGATTACTTTACGCACGATGAGGCTCTGGCAAAAGTGCCATCGCACCGCGCCTTGGCGATGTTCCGTGGCCGCAATGAAGGCTTTTTATCGCTAAGCTTCACCTTGCCCGATGTCGATGATGGCGTGCATCCCTGCGAGCATTTAATTGCCAACCATGTCGGCATAGCATCTGCCGATCGCCCTGCAGATGCCTGGTTACGCGAAGTTGTGCGTTGGACTTGGCGAGTAAAGTTGCTCACACATTTAGAGAGTGATTTGTTAGGCGAGTTACGCGTACAGGCTGAAGAAGAGGCCATCCGTGTATTTGCCCGCAATATGAAAGATCTGATGATGGCCGCGCCGGCAGGCCTGCGCCCAACGCTAGGCTTAGACCCTGGGCTGCGGACGGGCGTGAAGGTTGCCGTGGTTGACGGTACCGGCAAGCTCGTCGCGCACAGCACCATTTTTCCGCATCAACCGCGTAACGACTGGGATGGTGCACTGCACGCGCTGGCCGAGATTTGCAAAGCGCATGGTGTTGAGCTGGTCGCGATCGGTAACGGCACGGCGTCGCGTGAGACAGATAAGTTAGTGGCTGAGCTGATGAAGAAGCACTCGACACTAGGTCTGACGAAAATTGTTGTCAGCGAAGCCGGTGCATCGGTGTATTCGGCATCAGAATTGGCTGCGTTGGAGTTCCCCAATCTCGATGTGACTTTCCGTGGCGCAGTGTCGATTGCTCGGCGTTTGCAAGACTCGTTGGCCGAGCTGGTGAAGATTGACCCGAAAGCTATTGGTGTTGGTCAGTACCAACACGATGTTAATCAGCTCAAGCTCTCGCGCATGCTCGATACCGTGGTTGAGGATTGCGTCAATGCCGTTGGTGTCGATGTGAACTCAGCCTCGGCGGCATTGCTGACACGCATCGCCGGTTTGAACGCGACTTTGGCGCAAAACATTGTGGCTTTTCGTGATGCCAATGGTGTCTTTCGCGACCGCCAAGATTTGAAGAAAGTACCGCGCTTGGGTGAGCGCACGTTTGAACAGGCCGCCGGCTTTTTACGTATTGCACAGGGCGATAATCCGCTCGATGCATCGGCAGTACATCCCGAATCCTACCCTTTAGTGGCGAAGTTTCAGGCGGCTGCTGAGTGTGAGTTGGCGCAACTCATTGGCAACGCGAAGGCGCTAAAGTCGATCAAAGCAGAGAAATTTATCGATGCGCAGTTTGGCCTAATCACCGTGCAGGATGTCTTGAGCGAGCTGGAAAAGCCGGGTCGTGACCCACGTCCAGAATTTCGTGCGGCAACCTTCAGTGACGCTGTCACCGAGATGAAGGACTTAGTGCTGGGCATGGTGCTCGAAGGCGTGGTGACCAACGTTACCGCTTTCGGCGCATTCGTTGATGTCGGTGTGCACCAAGATGGCCTCGTGCATATCTCCGTGCTGTCTGAGCGCTTCGTGAAAGATCCACATGAGGTGGTGAAGGCCGGTGATATTGTCAAAGTGAAGGTGATGGACGTGGACTTGTCGCGTAAGCGAATTGCCCTGTCATGCAAGCTTGATGCGCCGCTGCCTTCAGCAAATGATAAGCCTGCCAATGCTGGTGCAGCGCGTAATCAACAGGGCGCCGGTCAGGCTCGTGGCGCGCAAGGTAAGCCGGCGCGCCAGCAGCAAGGCAGTGCACCACTGAAGTCGGGCACGCTGGGCGATTTATTCCGCAAAGCCGGTGTGTCGAACTAAGCATTTGCCATCGTCGTTCATTAGGACGGCGATTTAGGAGAGGTCGATGGACCGCGAATTAAGCACTCAATTGAAATGGTTGAGTCAACAAGCCAGTTGCTTGCAGGGTATGAAGCGAGGCTTGGAAAAAGAATCGTTGCGTATCGATGGCGATGGCTGGTTAGCGCAAACGCCACACCCAGCAGCACTCGGCTCGGCGCTCACGCACCCGAGTATCACCACGGATTATTCTGAGGCGCTGCTTGAGCTCATCACGCCACCCTGCGACAGCATTGCTAGCGCGTTTGGCTTCCTCGATGAAGTCCATGCTTACGTTTATTCGCAGCTTGGCAGCGAGCGCCTGTGGGTCAACTCGATGCCCTGCAAACTGGGGCCCGACGAGCAAATTCCGCTCGCGCAATACGGCAGCTCAAATATCGGCCGCATGAAGACGCTATATCGTCATGGCCTCGGTCTGCGCTATGGCCGCCGCATGCAAACCATTGCAGGCATTCATTACAACCTATCGTTCCCCGATAGTTTTTGGCAGGCCTGGCAAGAGACTAGCGGCAATAGCCAAAGCCTGACCGATTTCCGCTCGGAAAAATCCTTCGCATTGATTCGCAACTTCCAGCGCCGCAGTTGGTTATTGCTGTACTTGCTTGGTGCCAGCCCGGCCGTTTGTGGCACCTTTTTGGAAGGTCGCCAACACGGCCTCGATACTATGCCTTCAGGTACGCTATATCGGCCCAATGCAACCTCGCTGAGGATGAGCTCATTGGGCTACCAAAACGATGCGCAGTCTGACTTGAAGGTGTCGTACAACGCGCTCGATAAATATGTGCGCGATCTCGACCGTGCGATTCGTACGCCGTATGCGCCGTATGAGGCCTTGGGCGTGAAGCAGAGCGGGGTTTATCAGCAGCTCAATGGCCATATTCTGCAAATCGAAAACGAGTATTACGGTCTCATTCGACCGAAGCGCAACAGCGGCTCTGGCGAGCGCCCAACGCAGGCCTTGGCGCGGGCTGGTGTGGAGTATGTTGAGCTGCGCTGTGTCGACTTAGACCCATTTGAACCGTTTGGTATTAGTCTCGATAGCGCACACTTTTTGGAAGTCTTTGCGCTGCATTGCGTGCTCTCCGAAAGCCCATTGTTTAGCGATGCGGACTATCACCGTCTGCCATTAAATCAACAGGCCATGGTCGAGTGCGGTCGTGACCCAGCGCTCATGCTTGATACGGGCACGGAAGCTAAGCGCTTTCGCGATCTTGCCGCGCAATTGTTTGCTGAGTTACTGCCAGTAGCTGAGATTTTAGATACAGCACATGTCACTAGCGCTTATAGCGCCGCGCTGTCTGTACAGCTTGCCAAGCTGCAAGAGCCGTCATTGACGGGTTCGGCCATGGTCTTGCGTGCATTAGAGGAGTGGGACGGCTGCTTCTATCACTTCGCGATGGATCGTGCCGAGCAAGCGTACGCGCACTATAAGCAGCGGCCGTTGGCTGCCGAGCGTGCGCAGGCTTATCGCGATGTAGCTGAGGCTTCACTGCAACGCCAAGCCGATTTAGAGGCTCAGCCTGCACCAGCCTTCGATGAGTTTTTGCAGCAGTACTTTGCTGATGCCCCCACAGGAGTCGCCTAAGTGTTTACTACGCAACGTGTGTATTTATGGATGGCAATAAGTTCGGTCATTGCCATGGCTGCAGCGCTGTACTTACAGCATTATCAAGACCTTGAGCCCTGCCCTCTGTGCGTGTTTCAGCGCGTAGCCGTAATCGCATTTGGCATCGTTAGCCTGCTGGCATGTCTGCATAATCGTCAGCGTTTAGGGCGGCGCATCTATGCTGTTTTGGCGGCGTTGGCTGGCGGTGCGGGTATTGTCGTTGCTGGTCGACACGTCTGGCTGCAGCATCTCCCTGCAGATCAAGTGCCGTCGTGTGGGCCAGGCCTTGATTATTGGTTAGAGGCATTACCGCTCCAGCAAGTCATTAACCAAGTCTTTCAAGGCTCAGGTGAGTGCGCTGTAGTGGACTGGACGTTGCTGGGGTTGAGCTTGCCGGAATGGACGTTACTGATGTTTATCGGCATGACGGCTATAGCCGTTTTGCAGCTTTTCCGGCGCTAAAGCTAGGCGCATTTACGCGATAAAAAAGCCGGCTTGCGCCGGCTTTTTTTGCCTTACTTTTTCTTCTTTTTAGTTGATGTGGCGGCGGCTGGCTTCTCAATATTGAGCAGCTCTATGCGGAAGTTTAGAACAGCATTTGGTGGAATCGGGCCTGTACCTTCAGCACCATAGGCAAGCTCAGCAGGGATAAAAAACTCATACACCGAGCCTGTTGGCATGAGCTGTAAGCCTTCGGTCCAGCCAGCAATCACCTGATCTAGGGCAAACGTCACAGGTTCGCCACGATTAATTGAGCTATCAAACACGGTGCCGTCTAAAAACGCGCCTTCATAATTCACCTTTACCGTTTCTTTAGCTGATGGCTTCTTACCTGTAGCCTCTTTCAATACTCGGTATTGCAGACCAGAGGTGGTGACCTGGATGCCCTCAGCGCTTTTATTTTGCGCTAAAAATACCGAGCCTTTTTCTGCGTTTTCTTTGGCGAGGGCTTTTAGATCAGCTTCGAGTTGCGCCATACGCTGCGCTTTATAGCGATTGATAGCCGTTGTGCGCTCCTGCGCACTTAGTAGGCTCTCTTTCTTTGCGACGGCATCTTTGAAACCACGAATAAATGTGTCGATATCGAGATCAGGAATTTGCTCGGCGCTACCCTGGCCATTCATATAGCCAATGCTGTAAGCAAATTGCTGTTTATCCACCACTGGCTTTTTACCACTGTTGGGTGCGAGTACCGGAGCGGTGGATAAAGATGCCGGAGCAACTTCAGTTTCTGCCTGCACCGCTGATGCGGCGAAGATAATGGCAGCGGCGAGGACGAGACGACGCATAGCAAACTCCAATTGGGTGATGTTCATCTCGAGCATAAGCACAAGATGCGCGTGTGACCACTGGCCAATTGACTAAGTTCCGACAAAATGATGTAAAAGTTAGGGCTTCAGCCTCGCAATTTGCGACATCTTCGTTTACCTTCCACTTTGCATAGACCATTAGAGGAAATTCCCATGCCCGCTGCAAAGAAAAAAGCATCGCCCATTAAGGCCAACGCTGCTAAGGCAGCGAGCCAAGTGGAAAAAATTAAAGCCGACGTAGAAAAGCAAGCCGCTAAGTTAGGCGAGCAACTACAAAAAGCCGTTGATAAAGCGCAAGAAGAAGCTGAAGGTTATGTTGCAGCTGGTATGAAGCTGATTGAGAAAGCTGAAGCCAGTGCCAAAGAAGCGATTGAGAAGCTGCAAGCGCAACTGAAAAAAGCGGCTGGTGATAAAGAGATGATCGCATTAATTCGAGACAGCATTCGCCAAGTGCAAGTGGAAGCGAAAGCGGCCATTGCTGCTGCGAAAAAAGACTATCAAGCTCGCCGTGAGATTTTAAAGTCATCACAAAAAAGCGCACTGAAAGCCTATGTTCAGGCCAAGCTGAAAGGTACGGCTGCTAAGCCTGCTGCCGTAGCTCCTGCCAAAGCTCCTGCTAAGGCAGCTACTAAAGCCCCAGCTAAAGCAGCGGCAAAACCTGCCCCAGCTAAGCCTGCTGCCGCCAAACCAGCCGCTGCCGCCAAACCAGCCGCTGCTGCAAAGCCAGCCGCTGTTAAAGCCCCAGCAAAGCCAGCTGCCGCAAAGCCAGCTGCAAAAAAAGCAGCAGTGAAGCCAGCCGTTAAACCAACAGCCAAACCTACTACTGCAAAACCAGCGGCTAAAGCCGCCGCTGCAAAACCTGCAGCAGCTGCTGAAGCACCAAAGACTGACGCTACGAAATAAGTCGTTTCGGTTAAGATACAACGGGCCTTCGGGCCCGTTGTCATTTCTGCACGTTATACACGCATACCCCAGTTGAGAAACACATGATTCTTGCCGAGCAAATCGGACTGCTTCGCGGCGGCCGCCCCCTATTTTCCGATGCCAGTTTTGCTATCCATCCCGGTTGGCATGTGGGGCTGACCGGCAACAATGGCGCTGGTAAAAGCTCGCTATTTTCGCTTTTACTGCGTGAGTTGCAGGCCGACACCGGCACGTTATCTCGGCCCGCAGGCTGGGTAGTCGCGCACATGAAGCAAGAGGTCGCGGCGGTTGATCGCAGCGCACTTGATTATGTCCTCGATGGCGACGCAGAGTGGCGTCAGCTCGATGAGCAGCTCAGTGACCTAGATGCGCTCGATGGCACGGCCATGGGTAATTTATTTGCCAGTTATGAAAGCATCGATGGCTACACTGCGTCCTCGCGTGCATCGCAGCTATTAGCCGGTCTGGGCTTTTCTGAGACCGATATGCAGCGCCCGGTCGCGGCCTTTTCGGGTGGCTGGCGGATGCGCTTAAACCTAGCGCAAACCTTGATGTGCCGCTCCGACTTGCTCTTGCTAGATGAGCCCACTAACCACCTCGACCTCGATGCCATCTTATGGCTTGAGGATTGGCTGCGCGCCTATCCGGGCACATTGCTGATGGTTTCTCACGATCGCGACTTTCTCGATGCGGTAGTCGAGCATATTTTGCATGTGGCTCAGGCCACGATTACGCATTACCGTGGCAATTATTCGACCTTTGAGCGCACCCGCGCCGAACGCTTATCGCAGCAGCAACAAGCCTTCGATAAGCAGCAAGTACAGGTTGCGCACTTACAGTCATTCGTTGATCGCTTCCGCGCCAAGGCGACTAAAGCTAAGCAAGCACAAAGTCGCTTAAAGGCATTGGAGCGTATGACCTTGAGTGCGCCAGCGGAAATTGAGTCGGGCCTCGATATTCGGTTTCGCGCACCTGAACGCTTGGCGAGCCCGTTATTGCGTCTCGATGAGGCGGCGATTGGGCATGGTAAAACGCCGCTGATCTCTAACGTGGACCTAGGTCTTTATCCCGGCGCGCGCATTGGCTTGCTTGGTCCCAACGGTGCTGGCAAAACCACATTGGTGCGTGCCTTAGTCGGCGATTTGCCACTTATTTCGGGTACGCGTTTGATCAGTGAGCACACGCGCATTGGCTACTTTGCCCAGCATCAGGTTGATCATCTCGACTCCTCAACAACGCCACTAATATTGATTCAGCGTCTGAGCCCGAAGACCGATGAGCTCACCTTGCGTAACTTTTTGGGTGGCTTTGGTTTTGGTGGTGATCGTATTTGTACTGAAATTACGCCATTTTCAGGCGGCGAAAAGGCCCGTTTAGCCTTGGCGCTGATCATCTGGCAGCGGCCCTATGTGCTGCTGCTCGATGAGCCGACGAACCACTTGGACTTGGCGCTGCGTCATGCCTTGTTGGTGGCCATTCAGGCCTTTGAGGGCGCTATTGTTCTGGTCTCGCACGATAGGCATTTGGTCTCGGTGACGTGTGAAGAGTTGTGGTTGATCAACAGCGGCAAGGCCGAGCGTTTCGATGGTGACTTAGATGACTATGCGAAATGGCTGCGGACCTGGCGTGCCAAGCAAACAGCAGGGGCTGGGGTGTCTGTGGTCGCTGGTGCTATTGATGTCGTGAGCGAACCACGTGCTGAAGCACGGGCTAGCACTCAGGCTGGAAAAGCGCCTGCCACGGAAGAGGCAGCGGTGGCTAAAAAGCCAGTGCGCTCTGCTGATGTGCGTGCTGCACAAAAAGCGCTAGAGCGCAGCGAGCAAGCCATGGTTGATGCGCAAGCCGGTGTAGAGAATGTCGCGCAGCAACTCAGTGACTCAGCGCTGTATGAGCCGGCCGCCAGTGATGCGCTGGCGGCGTTATTGCAGCAGCAAAAGCACGCCCAGCAGGCGTTGGAGCAGGCCGAAGTTATTTGGCTGGCCGCGACTGACGCTGTAGAGACATTTAGCGTCTAGTAATGAAATACGGCATTGCCGGTGGCAATGAGGAGATCTTTTTCATTGTGAAAAGTCATCTGAGTGGCGCAAATTTTACTGCCAATACGCAGGACTTTTGCGCCCGCAATGAAGCGCTCGCCGCGGCCTGGGCGCAGATAATCGATACGCATGTCGATAGTGCCAAGCTGCGCCAGGCGGCGCATTTTTTCTTCCGTAGGCTGGCCTTTTAGTCGGCCATAAGCGGCTGCCATGCTGGCCACGCCAGCGACGCTATCGAGCAGCGTGGCAATCACACCGCCATGCAAAATCTGCTGGAATGTGTTGCCCACCAAATGCGGAGCCATCGCGATTTCAGCGCGTACTTCCTCTTCGCTGATAGCAATCAATTTGGCGCCGACATGAACAATAAAGGGGATGGCGTTAAAGCCATCGATGAGCTGCTGCCGGCGCGTCTCTAAGCGCTCTGCACGCGCTTCTGGACTGAGCCCAGTGCTTTGTTGTGTTTCTATCATAATCATTTTTATGCAGAAGAATGTAATGCCATGAAATGTAGCAAGGTCGAGACGAGGCGTCATCATTAATCGGCGTGATGATTCTGCGTCATGGCCTCGCTACGAAAGCGCTGGCGTTTGGGCTAAGCTTGTAAACAATCCATCGTGAGAGAAAATGATGTCAGTTGCCAACCTGCGCGCGCCTTACCCAGCCACTCGCCTGCGCCGCACGCGCGCCCATAATTGGTTGCGCCGCCTCGTGCGTGAGCAGCATTTGCGCGTCGATGATCTGATCTATCCGGTATTTGTACTCGATGGCGTGCAGCGCCGCGAAGCGGTGGCCTCGATGCCTGGCGTGGAGCGCTTGTCTATTGATTTGCTTGTTGAGGCGGCGGCGGAATGGGTTGAGTTGGGCATTCCCGCGCTGGCCTTGTTTCCGGTCACACCATCTGAGCACAAGAGCTTAGACGCAGCGGCTGCATGGTCGCCGGATGGCATTGCCCAGCGCGCCACGCGTGCGTTGAAGGTTGCCTATCCTGATCTGGGCATCATTACGGATGTCGCGCTCGACCCATTCACCACACATGGTCAAGACGGCATTCTCGACAGCGAAGGTTATGTCGCCAATGACATCACGGTGGCAGCACTGGTGCGTCAAGCCTTGTCACATGCTGAGGCAGGTGCTGACATCGTCGCGCCCTCCGACATGATGGATGGTCGCATTGGTGCCATTCGCACCGCGCTTGAAGCCGCAGGCCATGATCGCGTGTGCATCTTGTCCTATGCTGCCAAATACGCATCGAGCTATTACGGGCCATTTCGCGATGCGGTGGGCTCTGCCGGCAACTTAAAGGGTGGCAATAAAAAGAATTATCAAATGGATCCCGGCAATGGCGCTGAGGCGTTGCACGAGGTCGCGCTTGACCTTGCCGAAGGTGCCGATATGGTCATGGTCAAGCCCGGCATGCCGTATTTAGATGTGTTGCATGCTGTCAAAGCAGAGTTTCAAGTACCCACCTTTGCCTACCAAGTCAGCGGTGAATACGCCATGCATGTGGCTGCGTTTGAGCGTGGTTGGTTAGCGCGCGATGCCGTCATTTTAGAATCTCTGCTGGCCTTTAAGCGCGCGGGTGCCGATGGCATCTTGACCTACTTTGCCGTTGAGGCGGCACGTCTGCTGCGAGCGTCATCACACTGACATCTTAGTGTCATAGATTGCTACATTTGAAATACTCCGACTGTTGAAAGGAATCGCCATGAGTAAGCCTGCTGAAGTCTTTGAGCTGACTAGTCCCGAGCTGTATTTGAATCGTGAGTTAAGCATTCTCGACTTCAATATGCGCGTGCTGGAGCAAGCCACTGACCCCAGTCATCCCCTCATTGAGCGTTTAAATTTTTTGCTGATCTTCTCGCGCAACCTCGATGAATTTTTCGAGATTCGAGTAGCGGGTCTGCTGCAACAAGTCTCCTTTGGGCACATCAAGTCAGGCCCTGATGGCCTCCTCCCGCAAGAAGTATTGAAGCTAATTGCGGATATCTGCCATACGGCTGTTGAGCGTCAATACCGCATCCTCAACGAGGATTTATTGCCGGCGCTAGCCGCAGAGAATATTCGTTATTTACGCCGCGAAGAGTGGACCGATAAGCAGTCGGCCTGGGTGCGCAAGTACTTTAAAGAGCAGGTAATGCCAGTGCTAACGCCGATCGGTCTAGACCCTTCGCATCCGTTTCCGCGCTTGGTGAATAAGTCACTGAACTTTATTGTTTCGCTCGATGGCAAAGACGCGTTTGGTCGGCAGATGTCGTTAGCGGTGGTGCCTGCGCCGCGTTCATTGCCACGAGTTGTGCGCCTGCCCGACGACATCGTTAATGGTGGCGACCAGCACGTGATGTTGTCGTCGATTATTCACGAGCATGTTTCGGAGCTATTTCCCGGCATGACCGCCAATGGCTGCTTCCAGTTTCGCGTCACGCGCAACGCCGATATGATCGTAGACGAGGATGCGGAAGATTTGGCCTCAGCGCTGAAAGGTGAGCTGCTATCGCGGCGTTATGGTGCCGCCGTGCGCCTCGAGGTTGCGGATAATTGTCCGCGCCACATCATCGATTATTTACTGCGACAGTTTGGCTTGAGCAACGAAGCGCTGTACCAAGTTAAAGGGCCAGTAAACTTATCGCGTCTGCTCTCGGATTTCGATCGGCCACGCCTTCGCTTTGCGCCATTCCGCCCGCGCATTCCTGAAGTGCTGCAAAAGTCTGAAAGTATTTTTGAGGCCATCACGCAGGGCGATATTCTTTTGCATCATCCGTTTGAGTCGTTTGTGCCGGTGATCGATATGCTGCGCCAAGCCGCACGCGATCCGCATGTGCTTGCGATTAAACAGACCCTGTATCGATCGGGTCCGGATTCTGAAATCGTTAACGTATTGGCTGATGCTGCGCGCAATGGCAAGGAAGTTACTGCCGTTATCGAGCTGCGCGCGCGCTTCGATGAAGAGTCGAATATCGAAGTGGCCAATAAGCTGCAGCAGGCCGGCGCCATCGTGGTATATGGCATTGTCGGCTATAAAACCCACGCGAAAATGATCTTAATAGTGCGTCGCGAAGGTCGTAAATTGATGCGCTACGGGCACTTGGGCACCGGCAACTATCATGCCGGTAATGCGCGGCTTTATACCGACTATGGCTTGCTCACGGCCAATCCTGAAGTGTGCGAAGACATTCATAAGATCTTCCAAGAGCTCACCGGCATGGGCAAGGTACTACGCTTAAAGCAGCTCTTGCATGCGCCGTTCACTCTGCATCCCAGGCTGCTCAGCATGATCGAGCAAGAAATCAGTAATAAGCAGTCGGGATTGCCGGCACGCATCGTTATTAAGGTCAATGCGCTTACTGAAAAAGTCCTTATGCAGGCGCTGATGCGTGCCTCGCAAGCGGGCGTGCAAGTTGATTTGATTATTCGCTCGGTGTGTTGTTTACGACCTGGTATTGCTGGCGTCACCGATAACATCACCGTGCGCTCTATCGTTGGGCGCTTTCTTGAGCACACGCGGGTATTTTATTTTGAAAATGCCGGCGTGCCATTAGTGTTTTGCTCTAGCGCTGACTGGATGGATCGTAATTTATATCAACGCGTGGAAACCTGCTTTCCAATTCTCAACCCCATGGAGCGCAAGCGCATCATCGACGATGGCTTAATGCTCTATCTAAAAGACAATACACAGGCGTGGCTGATGCAGTCTGATGGTAGCTGGATGCGGGCTACGCCTGGTGAAGCCGCGCCCTGTAATGCGCAGCAACACCTATTAGAGAAGATGACTTAATGTGCCGAAAGCTTTAGGCCAACACCTTGGAAGTAGTTACTTTCTTGCTCTAAGTCAGCCAGCGTCAGTGGGTGTGCCTTCAACCAACTCTTGGTGAAATCGATGCGGTAGTGCTGGCCATCTGAGCGTAATTCAGGGATGGCGATGTCATCACGGCTGCGGCTGTGATTAAGCAATACGGCTAAGCGCAAAATCAGCGAAAGCTGCAACAGCGCTTCGCCCCCTGCCGCTAGCAATGCATCCATATTTTCGCTGCGTAAGCGCCGGCGATGTGAGCCAACCATCAGCGATAAGGCCTCTTGTTCGGGCTTAGAGAAGCCTGCTAAGTCGGCGTGGAAGAGTAGATACGCGCCGTGTTTATGATAGCCGGTGTGTGAAATAGCTTTGCCTATTTCATGGAGCTTGGCGGCGCGCAGCAACGTACCGAGATCATCATCGGTAAAATTTAGCGACGACTGCAGCTGCTGAAAAAGCTCACCTGCGGTATTACAGACACGCTCACTGAACTCGCGATCAATGCCATAGCGTTGTTGTAAGGACTCAATACTGCGATCGCGAATATCGCCATCACCAAATCGCCCGAGCATGTCGTAGAGCACGCCTTCGCGCAGTGCGCCATCGGAGAACGCTAATGTATCGATATGCAGCGAGGCGAAAATCGCACTGACAATGGCGAAACCAGCAGGCATCAGTAAGCGACGATCTTCTTTAAGGCCGGGTAGCTCTAACTCGCGAATATCGCTGACACTGAGCAATAGCTCGCGTAATTTCGGGATGGCATCGGCTGGGATATGCCCTTCCGGCGTGGCCCAGCCTAAGCTGCTAATGACATTTCGGACGGCTTTCATGGTGCCTGATGAGCCCACGGCGCTATCCCAGCCTAGGTCACGATAAGCCCGAGCAATGGAGGCGAGCTCTTGTTGCGCACTAGTGATAGCGCGATCAAGTGCTTTAGCGCTGATGGCACCATCAGGGAAAAAGCGTTGGCTGTAGCTCACGCAGCCCATGTGTAAGGACTCGGTGAGCAGTGGCTCATGACGCTCACCAATGATGAATTCGGTGGAGCCTCCGCCAATATCGATGACTAGTCGCTTGCCTTGGCCTGCCAACGTTTGCGAGACGCCGACATAAATCAGTCGGGCCTCTTCACGACCAGCAATGATTTCAATGGGGTGGTTTAAGACTTCCTGCGCGGCTTTAACGAAGCGTCGAGCATTGCGCGCGACGCGTAGCGCATTGGTGCCAACAATGCGTAAACGCTGTGGCTCGACGCCGGCTAGGTGCTGGCTAAAGCGTGACAAACAGGCGAGTGCGCGGTCGATAGCCTCATCAGAGAGTTGCTGGTTTTCATCTAGGCCGGCAGCAAGCTGTACCTTTTCGGATAAGCTATCGGTGAGTCGAATGACGCCATGGTCTAGGCGCGCAACGGCTAAATGAAAGCTGTTTGACCCCATGTCTACGGCGGCCAATAAGCCATCATCTAAAGGCTGGTTACGCGACATTGGCGTACTCCTTGTGGCTCATATTGAGCATGAGCGAAGGCGCTAATTGTAGCCTAGAGAGACTCGCTTGCATGATTTTCTCGGCGGTGTGCTAGTATTACAGGGTAGTTTTTCTAATTTTCTGACGGAGTGCCATGATGAGCAGTGAGCTGATCGTCAACACCAGCGATGCCAATTTTGCCGCCGATGTATTACAAGCCGATGTACCTGTTTTGGTCGATTACTGGGCGCCTTGGTGCGGTCCCTGCAAAATGATCGCCCCGGTGCTCGATGAGCTGGCTAGTGAGTACCAAGGTCGCGTGAAGATCGTTAAAGTCAATGTAGACGAAAATGCGGCTACTGCTGCTAAGTTCGGTGTGCGTGGTATTCCAACACTGACCTTGTTCAAAAATGGCGAAATCGCCTCGACCAAAGTTGGCGCATTATCAAAATCACAGTTGACAGCGTTTATCGACTCCGCTATATAAGTTCCATCGGCGATGGTTGCATTCAGCTCCATCGCTTCGTTTCAACCTAGATTACTCTTCGCGTTCCCCACGACCTCCGGCCAATTAACATTGTGCTGCGCAGCGATTTCCTGCTGAACGATCTCAGTCACGCACTGGCCATTAGAGTACTAGGTTGCCCTAACCCCCTCAGTTGACAGCACGGTATGAATCTCACCGAACTCAAGAAAAAGCCGATAGGCGAACTCATTAAAATCGCGGAAACCATGGGCTTAGAAGGCATGGCTCGTAACCGCAAACAAGACGTTATTTTTGCCATATTAAAAACGCACGCGAAAAACGGCGAAGAAATATTTGGCGATGGCTGCTTGGAAATCCTCTCTGATGGCTTTGGTTTTTTACGCTCATCTGAAGGTTCGTACTTGGCCGGCCCGGATGACATTTATGTCAGCCCGTCGCAAATACGTCGCTTCAATTTGCGGACTGGCGACACCATCGCCGGCACCATCCGCCCGCCGAAAGAGTCGGAGCGTTATTTCGCGCTGCTGAAAGTTAACGAGATCAATTTGGATGCGCCAGAAAGCGCGCGCAATAAGATCTTGTTTGAGAACTTAACGCCGCTATTCCCGACGCAACGTTTAATCATGGAGCTCGGCAATGGCTCCACGGAAGACCTAACCGCGCGCACCATTGATCTGATATCACCTTTCGGGAAAGGCCAGCGCTCGCTCATCGTGGCGCCACCGAAAGCCGGTAAGACCATGCTCTTGCAAACGCTGGCACAGTCCATTGCGCGCAATAATCCCGACGCCTACCTCATCGTGTTGTTGATCGACGAACGCCCTGAGGAAGTCACCGAGATGCAGCGCACCGTGCGCGGTGAAGTCATTGCCTCGACCTTCGACGAGCCGCCTGTGCGTCATGTGCAGGTCGCTGAGATGGTCATCGAGAAGGCTAAGCGTCTGGTTGAGCACAAAAAAGATGTGATTATTCTGCTCGACTCCATTACGCGTTTGGCTCGCGCTTACAACACCGTCATTCCCAGCTCTGGCAAAGTACTGACCGGTGGTATTGATGCGCATGCCTTGGAGCGTCCAAAGCGCTTCTTCGGTGCCGCGCGTAATATCGAGGAAGGTGGCTCGCTGACGATTATTGCCACGGCGCTGATCGATACCGGTTCGAAAATGGATGAGGTTATCTTTGAAGAGTTCAAAGGTACCGGTAACCACGAGGTTAACCTCGATCGTCGCATCGCTGAGAAGCGCGTGTTCCCGGCCATCAACATCAAGAAATCTGGTACGCGTCGTGAAGAGCGTCTGATTGGTGAAGACGAGCTGAAGAAAGTGTGGATTCTGCGCAAACTATTGCATCCGATGGATGAAGTAGCGGCGATTGAGTTCCTGCTCGATAAGCTCAAAGACGCGAAAACTAACGAAGAGTTCTTCGATATGATGAAGCGTAAATAAGCTGGTTTGTTAAGCTGATTGCGATTTAAGAAAAAGCCCTCGTCTGAGGGCTTTTTCATTTCTGCAAACTACGTTGCAGCCATCTCGCGATACTTCATTACTTTTGGTGCTACAACAAACTGGCAATAGCCTTGCCCAGGATTATTACGGAAATAGTCTTGGTGATAAGACTCCGCTGGCCAGAACGGCGCGGCATTAGCGATTTCGGTGACGATGGGTGATGCATAAGCCGAGCGAATGCCATCGATGTAGGCGGTCACTGCGTCACGCTGCGCATCATCTTGGCAAAATACGACCGAGCGATACTGCGTGCCACTGTCGTTGCCCTGACGATTGAGTGTAGTCGGGTCGTGGATAACGAAGAAAATACGCAGCAGTTCATGCAAATCAATGATGGAGTTGTCATAGCGTAGGCGAACGATTTCGGCATGGCCCGTGGCACCCGAGCAAATTTGCTCATAGCTTGGGCTTGGGCGTGCACCTCCGGCATAGCCCGATACGCATTCGAGTACGCCCGGAACTTCGCGATAGACGGCATCGAGGCACCAAAAGCAGCCTCCACCTAAGACGATGGTTGAATCATTCATGATGTGCTCGCTAGTCGTTGGCAGGGTATATTCGGCTATTCTGCCATTGCAGGCGACGGCATCCTAATAACGGCATGAGCTAGGGTGACTTACGCAACTAATTAAGTAAGCTCATTACAGAGGTGGAGTTGCCATGACCTATTTGAAAAGCTTGCCCAGTGAGTTGCCGAGCAAAACGCCGCGCTGGTACGAAGTGCTGGCAGAGGCGCGGATCGGTGTTGAGTTGCTTGACGGCGTACGGCTAAAAAAGCGCCTGCTTGATGGTCTGCCGCGTGGTGACGCACATGGTCATGGTCATCCAGTGATGTTGCTGCCGGGCTACGGTGCTAGCGAGCGCGCCATGCAGACGCTCACCACGCGCTTAAGCGCATTGGGTTATGTGGTACGGCAGTGGGGGCAGGGTAAAAACCACGGCGCCGTGCATAAGCTCATGCCGCCGCTTCAAACACGCATTCGCGAATGGTCATCGGAGCTCGGAGAGCCTATCAGTCTTATCGGCTGGTCTTTGGGCGGCTATATTGCGCGTGAGTTAGCGCGTGATTTACCCGCAGAAATTGCCGGTGTGATTTCTCTTGGATCGCCCGTGGTGGGTGGCCCGAAATACACGCTGACGGCCAAGCAGTATGTAAAGATGGGCTACGATTTAGATGCCATAGAGCGCGACATTGCCGCGCGCGATAGCGTGCCGATTCAATGCCCGATGACGCTAATTTTTAGTCGTGTGGATGGCATAGTGAGTTGGCCGGCGACCATTGACCGTGTGACGCCGCATGCGCGCCATATGGAGGCGCGCTGCTCTCATATAGGCTTGGTGTTTAATCCACAGGTGTTTCGCAAAATCGCACACGCGCTGGCGGACCAGCGCGTTTAGCGTTTGCTTTAGCGCGGTCGACTAGGGCGCTTTGCCGGACGGCTACCATCATCGCGTGGCGGTAAACCCGTGTGTTGCGTCAGAATTTGACCTTTAGAAGGTGCGCGTGACTTTTGCGGTTGCACCTTCACTGACACGCCTTCCGACGAGCTGGTGTTTTTCTTACGTGGACTCACGTACTGGCCATCTGTTGCCGGCTGCCAGGTTGGAATCAGATGCTGCTTACTATTACCAATTAGATCGGCACGACCCATTGCCTTCAATGCTTCACGCAGCAATGGCCAGTTGTTGGCATCGTGGTAGCGCAAAAAAGCTTTGTGCAAACGTCGACGCTTATCGCCTTTGACGACATCCACTTCTTCGGAGTCACGCGTTACCTTACGCAGCGGGTTTTTGCCGCTGTGATACATCGCGGTGGCGGTGGCCATCGGTGATGGATAGAAGGTCTGCACTTGGTCGGCACGGAAGCTATTTTTCTTCAGCCAAATGGCGAGATTCATCATGTCTTCATCGGTGGTGCCAGGGTGGGCAGCGATGAAGTAGGGAATCAGAAACTGCTCTTTACCGGCTTCTTTCGAGAACTTATCAAAGAGCTGTTTGAAGCGATCATAGCTGCCGATGCCAGGCTTCATCATCTTCGATAACGGCCCTTCTTGGGTATGCTCAGGAGCAATCTTCAAATAGCCACCGACATGGTGTGTGACGAGCTCACGCACGTATTCAGGCGATTGCACCGCAAGGTCGTAACGTAGCCCTGAACTAATTAATACCTTCTTCACGCCCTTCAGTTCACGGGCGCGACGGTAGAGCTTAATCAGCGGATCATGATCGGTGTTGAGGTTCTCGCAAATGCCCGGATACACGCAGGATGGCTTGCGGCAAGCGGCTTCGATGGCGGGGCTTTTACAGGCCAGGCGATACATATTAGCGGTTGGGCCGCCGAGGTCAGAGACGATGCCGGTGAAGCCAGGAACTTCGCGCATTTTTTCGACTTCGCGGATGATCGAGTCTTCCGAGCGGTTTTGGATAATGCGGCCTTCATGCTCGGTAATTGAGCAGAACGTACAGCCGCCAAAGCAGCCGCGCATGATGTTGACCGAGAAGCGAATCATCTCGTAGGCCGGGATGCGGGCGCCGCCATAGCTCGGGTGTGGCACGCGTGCGTAAGGCATGTCGAAGACGTAGTCCATCTCTTCCGTGGTTAATGGAATCGGTGGTGGGTTGAGCCAGACATCATTTTCGCCATGACGCTGTACCAGCGCGCGGGCGTTGCCGGGGTTGGTTTCCAAGTGCAATACGCGGTTGGCGTGGGCGTAGAGCACGGGGTCGGCTTTGACTTTTTCATA
>JBDSQT010000132.1:0-4961 GCA_039929665.1 Paraperlucidibaca sp. | reverse complement strand
CAGGCAATGCCCGCTAATGGCGGTAGGCCTGCGCGTGCAAAGAGCAGGCCGGCCAAGGGAATGATGACGACATAGCCGGCATCGACGGCGAGGCTAGACAGCACGCCAGCAAACGCCACGATGAAGGCCAAGCCGCGGCCGCCACTAAGCCGCACCAAGCCCGAGAGCATGCCGCCGAGTAGGCCCGAGCGCTCAGCAAGGCCGAGGCCAAGCATGGCGATCATGACACTGCCGACGGGGGCGAATTGGGTGAAGTTGCTGACGCTGCTGGCCAGCACGTAGCGCAGGCCATCGAGCGAAATAAGGTTGGCGGCGGTGACTACGCGACTGCCATCGGGCCACGGGGCTTGCCAGCCTAAACCGGCGGCAATGGCGGAGAGCACGGCCACGCCAAAGCATAGCCAGACAAATAGCCAGGTTGGGTGCGGCAGTCGGTTACCGAGGCGTTCTAGGCGGTCTAACCAATGAAGAAAGGCTGAGGGCATGGGTCAGGGCTGTGTGTGGGACTGCCCTGACCTTACCCAAATGCGCCATGCCTAGCAAACAGGCTTAGATGTTTGTTGCCGCCTGAATCGCCGTTAGCGCAATGGTAAAGACGATGTCGTCGACTAATGCGCCACGCGATAAGTCATTCACTGGCTTATTTAAGCCTTGCAGCATCGGCCCTACGCTGACGCAGTTGGCGCTGCGCTGCACAGCTTTATAGGTGGTATTGCCAGTGTTCAGATCGGGAAATACAAACACCGTGGCACGGCCTGCGACCGGGCTATTCGGGGCTTTTTGTTTGCCGACACTGGCGATTGCGGCGGCGTCGTATTGCAGCGGGCCATCGAGGGCGAGATCGGGGCGAGCGGCTTGCGCTAGGCGCGTGGCCTCGCGGACTTTCTCGACCTCATCGCCAGTGCCTGAGTCGCCGGTGGAGTAGCTCAGCATGGCAACGCGCGCGGGGATGCCAAAGGCTTCTGCCGAGGCCGCACTTTGCAGCGCGATGTCGGCCAGTTCTTGCGCGTTGGGGTCGGGATTCACCGCGCAGTCGCCATAGACCAAGACTTGTTGCGGCAGCAGCATGAAAAATACCGACGACACGAGCTTGTAGCCCGGCGCCGTTTTGATCAGCTGTAAGGCCGGGCGAATGGTGTTGGCGGTGGTATGCACGGCGCCAGAGACGAGTCCGTCGACTTCGTTCTCGGCGAGCATCATGGTGCCGAGTACCACGGTATCTTCGAGTTGTGCGAGCGCCATCGGCGCATTCAGGCCTTTGTGCGCTCGTAGCTTCACCATAGCGGCGACATAGTTTTCGCGTACGGCATCGGGGTCAATGATGGTCAGTTCAGGCGGTAGCGTGATGCCTTGGCTGCGCGCGATTTCGCGGACATCGCTGGGCTTGGCGAGTAATACACAGTCGGCAATGCCGCGTGCTTGGCAAATGGCCGCGGCCTGCACGGTGCGTGGTTCGGCCCCTTCAGGTAAGACAATGCGTTTTTTCGCGGCCTTGGCGCGGCTCACTAATTGGTAGCGAAATGCCGCAGGGGTCATGCGCACCACCGGCGTTTGGCCGCAGCGCGACTGTAGCCAGTCTTGGTCCAAATGGCTGGCCATAAATTCGGTGATGGCCTCAGCGCGCTCGACATCATCGAGGGGGATTTCTGGGTTTATTTTCGCCAGGGCGCGTGCGGTATCGTAAGAGCCGGTAGCCACCGTAAAGACCGGCAGGCCGGCATCGATGGCCGGGCGGCAGAGCGCAAGCACGCGCTCATCGGGCGTGAAGTCGGTGCATAGCAGCAGCCCTGCCAATGGCACGCCATTCATCGCGGCCAAGCAGCTGGCGACGATAATGTCATCGCGATCGCCGGGTGTTACCACCAATACGCCAGGCTGTAACAGCTGCACGGTGTTGGGCATGGCACGCGCGCAGAGCACGGTTTTTTTCACGCGCCGACGCGCAGCATCGCCAGCGGCAAGAGCCGTGGCATTCATCAGTGTCATGACGTCGGCGACACGCGGGTTATTCAGCGATTCATCCCAAGGAATACAGCCAATGAGGTGGAAGTCATCGCGGGCAAATAATGGCGAGGCGGCACGCAGCGCATCGATATAGGCGGCACTCGGCAGCTTATTCACTACGGTGCCAACAATGCAGGCTTGATCGGGCCCGCCAAATTGTTGCACATGCAGTGAGATACGATCGGCGAGCGTTTCAGCGCTCTCTTCATTAGGCGAGGTAACGATGATGGCATCGGCATTGAGGCTATTGGCTAGAGCGACATTGACGCTGGCGGCGTAGCTGCTTTGTTGGGTCGGCACCAAGCCTTCGATGATCACCACGTCATGGCCTTCGGCGGCGCTGTGAAAGCGCGTGAGCAGGGCCTCGAGCAGATCATCGAGATTATGCTCAGCAATGTAGCGCTCGACATCACCCAGCGCTAAGGGTTCGGGTGAATCGATGTTGTGGGTGAGCTTGATTAAGCCTGTGGAGCGCTCGGGGCCGACATCGTTGTAATGATGCTGCGCCACGGCCTTGAAAAAGCCCACGCTGAAGCCGGCGCGAGACAGTGCGCGGACCATGCCCAGGCTGGTCGAGGTGAGGCCCACGCGGGCGCTGGTCGGGGCTAATAAAAACGCGTGCATGGCAATCCTTGTGAGTCATTGACGTGTTTAGCTAAGGCTTAGCGCCGAGCGTAGACTGGAGTTAGGTAGCTGATGTTGCTAGTAATACCGCTAGCGTCTCGCGCGCAATCTGCCGCTCTTCATTGGTCGGAATCACCCAAATAGCTGGTCGCTCGACCTCGCCACTAGGCTGACTAATGCGGCCGAGTCGCCCGACGGTGGCGTCATTAAGTGAGTCATCCAGCACTGTGCCGAGCCAGCTCAGATGCGCCAGTGTCTCGCGGCGAATGGCCGGTGCGTGCTCACCGATGCCGCCGGTGAAAATCAGACCATCGAGCCGTGGCAGCGCGCAGCGCATGGCCGCCAATGACTTCGCCAGCCGGTAGCAAAACACCGCGATGGCAAGATGTGCAGCCTCGTGACCTTCGGCCCGCGCTTCCAGCAAAGTGCGCATGTCATTGGAGAGCCCTGATAAACCCAGCAGGCCACTTTCGCGATTCAAGAGCGTATCGATGCGCTCTAGGCTCCAGCCTAAACTGCGCTGCAAATGACCGTGTAAGTTTGGGTCAACATCGCCGCTGCGTGTGCCCATTACCGCGCCTTCGAGCGGCGTTAAGCCCATGCTGGTGTCGACACTTTCGCCATTGAGCACCGCACAGGTCGACACACCATTGCCCAAGTGCGCGACCAACCACGCACTGTTCTGGTAACTCAGGCCCGCGGCTTCGGCGGCGTGCGCACTCACATAGCAATGGCTGGTGCCATGAAAGCCATAGCGGCGCACGCCGTGCTCGCGATACAGCGCCTCGGGAATGGCGTAGCGATAGGCCATCTCGGGCAGCGTTTGGTGAAATGCGGTATCGCAGACGGCAATATGCGGCAGCGTTGGCCACGCTGCCATGGCGGCATTAATGCCAGCGATATTGGCCGGGTTGTGTAACGGTGCCAGTGCGCTATTAGCCTCAAGCGTGGCTAGGCAGGCGGCATCAATGCGCGCGGCGTGCTGGACGCTTTCACCGCCATGGACAACACGATGGCCAATGGCTTTGACTGCGCGTTGATACGGCACTAGGCAGTTGACGATGGCGGCGAAACCATTGCGATGCGAGGCGTTTGGTAAGGCCAGCTCAGTCTGCTTATCAGCGCCAATTCGCCAATTCAGTGCGGCCTCGGGACTGCCTAGACGGTCAATCTCGCCACGCAAAATAGGCGTTGGCGAGTCGACATCAATGAGCGCGAATTTGATCGAAGAGCTGCCGGCATTGATGACTAACACCGCCGAGGCTTCTGGCGTGATGTTAGTCAGCGTGGCAGCAGATGTAGCGTGGTGCTCGGTAGGTGACATCGCTAGTTATTTCACGACACCACAGGCCATGCGTGCGCCGCCGCCACCTAAGCTCATCGGGTGATCGTGATGGTTGTCACCACCGGCGTGCATCATTAGGGAGTGTTCGCGCATGCGCTTGAGCGTCAGGCGCGGCGCTAACACGGGCTGTGTGGCGCGGCCATCGCTGTCGACAAAGAGGGGGGGTAGATCGCCCAAATGGCCATTGCCCCAAGGCGTGCCATGTGTGCCGGTTTTGTTTGGGTCAAAATGCCCAGCAGCGGCTAGGCCGGGCACCATCTTGCCGTCTTTTTCAGCAGCGTCACAGCTTGGGTTGGTGTGCATATGGAAGCCATGCAGGCCAGGTGTTAAGCCTGTTAAGTCAGGCGTGATAACCGTGCCGTAGCGGCTGTGGCTGAGCGTGATGGTGCCAATGCTATCGGCCACGCCGGCATCGGTGACTTGCTGCATAGCCACCACGATATCGGCAGGTTTGCCGGCAATCGCGGTGCTTGTGGCCAGCAGTAATGCGCTAGCAATGAGGGTGCGAGTAAGCGTCATAAGTCTTCTCTCTTGTGATGATATGAGGCGATGTATGCAGTCGCCGTTGGCTGCCCAAACTTAAGCGCTAATGCCGATGGACTCAAGTGTGCAGCCGCGCATGGCGTAAGACAGGCTGCCATTGCTGCGACTTTTGCATCAATGACCGGTTGGCATGCGCGGGGCTGGTCGATGGCAGTGTGTGGCAGCGCAGGCGCTGCTGCTGCAGGGGCGTGAGCTTGGGCCAGACTAGCCGATGAAACCATTGGCTGGCGGCTTGGCCATTGAGTGCAATATGGGAGATGTTGGTATATTCGGCGAAAAATGCCTGAAAATCGTTTACTTGTAGGCTATCTTTCTGGATGTTCGCATCTAGGCTGCCGGCTCGAATGGCTTGCGCGAGCACATCCCAGAGGCCAAAGCCGGCATTGAGCAGTAGCGCATAGCGTGCACTAAAGTCATCGGGCAGTGCCATAGCGACCTGCTGCTC
>JBDSQT010000131.1:0-6368 GCA_039929665.1 Paraperlucidibaca sp. | reverse complement strand
CGCCAGCGGCGAGGTCTCCATTGATCAGACGCTCGTCGACCACTGGCAGCCACAAGAACTCGACTATCACACGCTAGGTGGCGTGAGCTACCAGAAGGGCTGCTATATGGGCCAAGAAATTGTTGCCCGCCTGTATTTTCGCGGTCAGCTGAAAACCGGCCTGTGCTGGCTGCGTGCGCCATGGCCAGATGGCGTTGATGCGGCACTGGAGTGGCCGATCATGGCTAACGATAAAGCCGTAGGCCGCGTCATTGCGCTGGCCTGGCCTGATGCTCATGAGCTATGGCTATTGGCCAGTGTGCGTTTAGAGGCCGAGAATCTGCAGTGGGCCCTGCCCGATGGCAGCACCGTGGCGTTAACGCGCCATGACTTTATTCGCCAAGGCTAACGCGCCTACAAGTCCGCCAATGGCTGCGTCATGCCCTCGGGCATCACGTAATGCTCAGCGACAAAGTCGGCACTAACTTCGGCCAATGTCGCGGGCTGCCAGCGCGGCGCAAGGTCTTTATCGACCAGCAATGCCCGCACGCCTTCGGGGAAGTCGGCATGAAACGCGCATTGCGTTGAAATAATCCATTCTTGGCGAAAGACATCCAGCAGACTCATGGCTTTGCTGTCATGCCATTGCTTCCAGATCAGCGCCGCGCTAGTCGGTGAGCCGCCACGGTAGGTTTTCATGGCTTTGGCCAGCCACGCATCCTCTGGCAAGTCTTGCCCGCGCCAAGCAGCATCTAGGGCCAGTAAATCATCATGGGCGCACAACGCCTCAATGGCTGCAGTTCGTGGCTCGACCTGTGCGACGGGCAACTCGTTTAGGCGTAATTTACCCAGCACTGCATCAATGCCCTGCGCAAGATCATTGCCCATAAGCGCCTGCAAACCATCGAGCAAGGCTTGCCACTGGCTCGATGCCACGGCATGCGTGGCGAGGCCTAAGTGCATAGCGTCATTGGCATTGAGCTGACTGGCACCGAGACCCAAAAATAGCCCTAGGCGGCCGCGTAAACGCGAGAGGATATAGCTACCGCCCACATCAGGGTATAAACCAATGCCAATTTCCGGCATCGCCAACCGCGAAGTCTCGGTCACCACGCGATAACGCGCACCCGCAAAGAGGCCTATGCCACCGCCCATCACCACGCCTGTACCCCACACCAGCAGAGGCTTGGCGTATTGATGAATGAGATAATCTAAACGGTACTCACGTGCAAAAAACTGCGCTGGCGCGAGCGCGTCGCCCTCGCCGGTACGCGCCGCTTGCGTCAAATCACGAACATCGCCGCCGGCACAAAAAGCCCGCTCGCCACGACCACGCAACAGCACCATAGCGATCTGTTCATCCGCTGCCCATTGCTCAAGTTGCGGCAGTAAAGCCTCGACCATGGCCAGCGTTAGGGCATTGAGACTGCGCTCGCTATCGAGTGTGGCGAGACCAATGTGGCGGCCATCAGCCATCGTTAAAGTTTCAAATGCAACGGGTGATGTCGACATAGCGACTCCTAAGGTTAGGCCCAAGTAATCGGCGTGTCCTGCTGTGCAACGAGCAAGGCATTGGTTTGTGAGAAATGTCGACAGCCAAACCAGCCACCGCGATTAGCGGCCAGTGGTGAAGGGTGTACGGCGCTTAAAACATGATGGCGACTGCGGTCAATCAGGCGACCCTTGCGCTGGGCATAGCCACCCCAGAGCAAAAACACGACACCTTCGCGGTGCGCATTGAGTGCACGAATGGCAGCGTCGGTAAATGTCTCCCAGCCTTGCTTTTGGTGCGATGCCGCCTCGCCGGCTCGAACCGTCAGCACACTATTGAGTAGCAGTACGCCTTGAGCTGCCCACAGCGATAAATCGCCAGTTAGCGGTGCCGGGACCTCTAAGTCCGTGCTGATTTCACGAAATATATTACGCAGTGATGGCGGCAGCTTTTGTTCTGCCGGCACCGAGAAGCTCAAGCCATGCGCCTGACCTTCGCCGTGATAAGGGTCTTGACCTAGAATCACCACGCGCACCTTAGCAAATGGCGTGGCCTGAAAAGCCGCAAAGCATTGCTGAGTTGGAGGGTACACTCGGTGCCCCGCTTCGCATTCAGCCAGTAGAAACTGCCGCAGCTGCTGCATATAGGGCTGGTCAAGCTCGGCATTCAACTGCGCTTGCCAACACGATGGCAATAGCACTGTTGGCACTACCACAGACCACGCACCTGATAAGCCAGTGCTTCGCGTATCCAACCATCACGATAGGATGCCGAACCATGTATCAAACCTTCATATTCGACGCGCCTTACCGCACTTAATAGCGTTCGAGCAGCCTGCTCCTCATTCGCTAGCTTGAAGCGCTTTAGGCATGGCATTAGTAATTTGAACCAGGCCAGTGCCATGTCACGGACAGCGGCCTCAAGCTGCTCATCATGCAAGGCGGCATACCAAAAAGCGTACTCCATGACCAAGTGCTCGCGATGCTCATTGAGTCGTAGCTCAATAAACTCAGCGGCCAAATCGACCAGAATCATCTCAACAAGCTCGCGCTCTGCGTCAAGTGGAAGTGCCGCGAGATATGCCTCTGCACGCTGCCAAAATGGTTGAGCAAACTGCGCCAATGATTCAGCGGCAAAGAGCTGAAACGACTGCACCAGGAGCTCTTGGATATCTTTGAAATAATAGGTGGTTGATGCCAATGGCACGCCAGCGGCTTTGGCTACCGCCCGATGCTTCACGCCGCGCACGCCGTCACTTAAGACCACCTGCCACGTAGCGCGCAAAATCGCCATGCGACGCTCTTCACCTCGCGCTTGACGATGAATTGTGGTGGGCTCTGATGGCTCAGGGCTAGGCACTTCAGTCTGTAATGTTGTCATAGCGCGCTAAAATATAAGAACTTGGCTACAGAAACAAGAAAGGGCCCCGAAGGACCCTTTCTTAATCAGCGAACTACATCCTTATTTTTGGATGCGGAACTCTACGCGGCGGTTCAACTCACGACCAGAATCTGTGCCGTTGCTGGCCACTGGGCGGGTCTCGCCGTAACCAACAGCTTGTAGGCGGCCTGCATCGATGCCGTAGCCAACCAAGTAGTCACGCACTTCATTGGCACGATCACGCGACAGCTTCAAGTTGTACGAATCGCTACCACGGTCATCGGTGTGACCAGCAATAGTGATACGAGCATCGCTATCGGAGCGTAAGAACGCCACGGCACTTTCCATCAAACGCTGAGCGTTAGTGGTCAAACGGGCAGAGTCAAAATCGAAGGTAATGTCACGCATAACCAAGGTTTGCTCAACTACGCAACCATTGCCATCCACCTTGGCACCCGCTGGGGTGTTGGGGCATTTGTCTGCAGAGTTGATTACACCATCACCATCATCATCAACACTGACTGGCTCAGGAGCAACTTCTTGGATCACAACGCGCTCAACTGGCACCTCTTTGATGACAATCTTCTCAACTTCTACTTCTTTGATGACGACTTCTGGTGGACGGTTTCCGATAGCCATTTCCAAGCCTAAGCCAGCACGGTAATCAATTTTGCCATCGCTGCTGTTTGGCGTGTCTGCACTGTAATCATCATAAACAGCGCGCAATTCACCACGCAAACGCAATGCATCTAGGCCAAAAATGCTTTTGGTGAAGCCAACACCGACGTTAACGTAAGGAGTGACTTCATCACGGCCTGGCACGTCATTATATACAGCACCAATACCACCTAAGATGTATGGCGTAAATTCCGAACGCTGACCGAATGCATACTGCAGATCAACACCGAGGCCGGTTTGGTAATAATCTGTACTGTTGAGATTGCCAGTCTCGATGGTGTCACCGAAGAACTGACCTTCAACCCATAAGTTGTCATTAATGCGCTGACCAACAGTGGCTTGATAACCGAAGCTATCACCCGACTCTTTTTTCGGCGAACGCTCTTTGTCAGCACGTAAATAGAAGCCACCGAAGTAGACATAATTATCGTATGAGCTACCGGTCTCTTCCTCTGCTGCAAAAGCAGTACCGGTTGCTGTCGCTAACACGGCAGCAGCGATAGCGCCGCGCACGAGTAGCGCTGATTTAAACGATGTGGTCATGGCAAATCCTCATGGAAGTCAATTTACGTAAATTCTGGGCGCAAGGTTAGCCGAAACTGCGCAGTCGGTATACTGTTGGTATACAACAAAACATTAAAATTCCCAATGTCATTGGTCAGACTTTTCGCTTACCGCCCTCTTTCAGCGTAGCCAGGAGAGCATCCATTCGCTCACCTAAGTAGCGTTGCGTGGCTTTCTCCATAGCGGCTGAAACTTCCGCAGCAACCGCCATATCGGCAATCGGTCGCAAACGCCAAATGACTTCCGCCATACGTGGTACTTCACTGGCAGCCGGCATGGCTTTATTACCCTGAGGCTCAAACACATGACGCACAACCAACTGCAATAAAGAGTTTGCTACCTGCTCAACATTGGCGCGGACACCGGCCAAAATATCGAGTAAATCCATTAACGGCACACCTAGCTTCGACAACTCAATACCGGCATTAAATAGGCGTGGACTAGGTACTTTAAAGCGCGGACCATCGATGATGATGAGCCTTAAGCTGGCAGCTTTTGCGAGCGCTTCTGGACTCATTTGGCGCGGGAAAAACGCCATCAGCTCGCTGAGCTCATAGTACGCAGGTACATCCTCAGACCAAGGCGAGGTGATTGCTTGCTCAAGCCCGAGCAACTGACGCAGGTCATGCCCTTTCTCCCATGCGTCGATGAGCTCAGCAATATTACCTAAGCTATAGCCACGCGCCAGCAAGGGGCCAATGACGCGCAGACGAGCCAAATGCGCATCGCTATAAATGCCGGAGCGGCCACGAATCTCCGGTGGCGGAATCAGGCCTTTATCTTGATAGGCGCGAACATTACGCACAGTCATGCCCGCCGCCTGCGAAAGTTCATCAATCGTGAACTCTCGTGTTGGGGCAATCATGGGAATCGCGTCGATTAACGAGGGGGTATTGGGCAAATCGGTCATCAGCCTCTGCTCAGCGGGCAAGTCGTCTTGTTATTTAGCTCACTAGCTTACGCCAAAGCCATCCTGTCGACAAAGAAAAAGACCCGAGCCTTGTGAGCATCGGGTCTTTTTAATAATCTGCACGCAGAGCATTCAGATTAGCGACGCAACGAGAAGATTACTCGAAGGTTTTGCCGCTTACTGCCATGTCGCGCAACAGTTGTGGTGGCGTGAAACGCTCGCCGAACTTGGCAGCCAGAGCATCCGCGCGCTGAACGAACTCAGCCACACCAACATAGTTAATGTACTGCAGCACACCACCGGTCCATGGCGCCATGCCAATACCAAATATCGAACCGATATTAGCGTCGGCCACCGAGGTCAACACGCCCTCTTCGAAGCAACGAGCCGATTCAACGGCTTGGCGATACAGTAAACGGGCTTGCAGCTCTTCAAACTCAGCATCATTAATGGCGACTTTATCGGCCTTAGTAAAGTGCTCAATCAGACCAGGCCAGATGACTTTTTTACCGCCCTCTGGGTAGTCGTAAAAGCCCTTACCAGCCTTCTTACCAAAGCGCTGAAACTCATCCATCATACGGTTATTGATAGCATCGGCTGGGTGATCTGGCAGTGTTTTGCCCTCTTCCGCCAAGTCTTTGATGGTTTGCGTGCGCACTTTGCGGCCCAAGTCCAAGCTAACTTCGTCGGTGATGGCCAAGGGGCCAACCGGCATACCGGCTTGAGCAGCAGCCTGCTCGATGCTGTTTGGGTGATAGCCTTCACCGAGCATGGCAATACCTTCCATGATGAAGGTGCCGAACACGCGCGAGGTGAAGAAGCCACGTGAGTCAGTGACCACGATGGGCGTTTTGCGAATTTGTAGAACAAAATCGAAGGCTTTAGCCAGCGCGGCATCAGAGGTTTCATCACCACGGATGATTTCCACCAAAGGCATTTTATCGACCGGCGAGAAGAAGTGCAGACCAATGAAGTTGGCTGGTTTCTTCGATGCTTTCGATAAGCCTGTGATGGGCAGTGTCGACGTGTTTGAGCACATCAGCACATCAGGCAAGGCATTGGCCTCAGCCAACTCAGTGGCTTTGGCCTTGATGGCACGATCTTCGAACACGGCTTCAACGACGATATCGCAACCGGCCAAATCGCTGTGGCTGTCCGTAGTGCTGATTAGCGCTAAGGTTTCTGCCGCTTTCTCAGCCGTCAGGCGGCCTTTGCTAACACGCTTGTCGAGCAAGCCTTTAGTGTAGGCCTTACCGCGTTCAGCGGCTTCAACGCTTTGGTCAAGTAAGATCACTTCAATGCCGACGGTCGCCGACACATAGGCTATGCCCTGCCCCATCATGCCTGCGCCCAAGATTCCGATTT
>JBDSQT010000130.1:0-4235 GCA_039929665.1 Paraperlucidibaca sp. | reverse complement strand
TGGCTTTATGCCCAGCACCGATGGTGAACATAAAACCCGTCAATTTGCCTGCGCGGCGGCACTTTACGGCGCCAGGGGTATCGCTCGTGAAGACAAGCTTGGTCGCATGCAAGCCACCCTGCGCAACTTCGAGCTCTTTGACGCGCCGCATGTCTGCTTCATAGGCATGGACAAACGCTACGGCATCCCCATGGCGCTCGACGTTGGTATGTATGCGCAAACGCTGATGCTGTCGATGCATGCACATGGTCTCGGCAGCTGCGCACAAGGCTCCATGGGTTACTATCCGCACGATGTGCGACAAGCCTTTGGCATCACCGAAGACATTCAGATTCTATTTGGCATATCGTTTGGGTATGAAGACTCACGTATTGCCGCCAATGGCGCGCGCACCGTCCGTGCACCGCTAGCAGAGAGTGTGCAATTTAATAGCGCCGCGGTGACTTTTTCCGAGGTCGAGGCCTAAGCCCGACCGACTGCTTAGGGATAAACCATCATGACTGATGATGCCAGTACCGATAAAAAGCCCCCTGCCTCGGCAAATCATATCGCCGCCTCGACGCAAAGCTCGACAGCAAAGAGTGCATCGGCAAAGTCGCTGGCTAGCACGAAAAAAACGACTACAGCTGCAGCAACAGCCTCTCGGGTCAGTAAGCCCAGAGTAAGCGCTGGCAAATCAGTCCCTAAACAACCCGCAGTCATTCCGCCAATAGAAAACGATATTTCACTACCAACGGCACCCGAAGTATTGGAGCCAGCGCCCACACAAACTGCGCCTAGCGAGCCTGAACGCAAGCGCAGCTCGCTTTTCAATGCCGCCGACGATATGCGCTCATCGGCAAGACGCGTGCTTAGTACCGCACGAGAGGCTGCTGGACAAGCTCGCTTTGTCGCCCGTGAAGCCGTCAAGGAGGTCGCCAGCATGGCCAGTGAAACGGCAAAAAGTGCTGCCGAGCTCGCCAACGAAAGTGCACGAAACGCCTTACAACGCGCCTCTCGTAGTGCCCAGATCGTCGCTCAACTTGCCGAAGATGGCGCCAAAATGACCGCCCAACTCGCCAATGACACGGCTAAAGCCGCCGGCCAAATGGCGCGTGAAGTGGCCATGCAAATGGCGCAGGCGTATTTGCGCAAATCCACCATCACGCTGCCGCTGCCAGAGTCGCTGATTAACAAGCAAATGCGTAACCTCGCCGATCGCCATGCCAGCGTCGACTATTTAGCCATTTACTGTGGCGATGATCGCGTTACGGTGGCCATCGACGGCCATCACAACCGCCTCATCTACACCATGGAAATGAAGTTTGATGTGCTCGAGTGTAAGGTTTCGCGCAACGCCCAATACATTCGCGTGCGCCAAGTCGATGAGTCACTCGACGCACAGTTTAGACAAACTAATTTCGTCGCGAACTGGATGACCAAGCAAGTCGGGCGCGGCGCGTTCTTTGTTGCCAACCGCCTGCCGACAAAGTCACCGGTGAATCAGATTCTGCAAGATATTCCCGGCGTCGAACGTGAAGGTCCGCGCCTCTGGCGAATTAATTTACAGGAAACCGACTTAGGGGATCTGCTGCAAAATCGCTCGTGGATGGTCGACAGACTCTCGAACTTAACCGAGTTCTCCTCACTGCCAGGCTTGAGCACTCTAAGCGATAGCCAAGAGCTGCTCATGCAACTGGTTAATCAGTTTGAGATTCGCGATATGCGTGTACGACCGGGGCGACTTGAGTTGTTAGTCGGCATTGCATCGGCAGGATAAAGCGCTCGTGAGTTACAGGCCTTTATTAGCCAACTTTTTCAAACCAGCACGAATGGACGAGCCCAATGCCAGCTTGATTAGCCAACCCGTGCCCGGCAACGCTGAGTCAAAGTCGATGGTGTAGTGCAGGTGCGCCGACTTGGCATCGCCGGAAAAGCGCATGATGCCCAAATGGTTTTTCACCGGAAACCCGCCACGCGTAATGGTGTATTCGATGAGCTTATTTTTCTCAGCTTTGGTCACTGTTTCTTCCAATGACACACCGATCGGCAAGGTCAGCTTTCGCACAGAGCCGACACCGTTCACGCTACCTTGGCCATCTTTAATACGCCGAATCTTGGCGGATAAAATCACGCCCAGCTTTTCATGATCGCTTAAAAAGGCGTACAGCTTGTCCACGGACAATGGGAAATTCTGAACTACTTCAATACGATGCGCTGGCATAACGACCTCTATTAAGAAATGAGAATTAAAAAATCACGATCAGATTAGCACATGGCGCACTAAAGCTGACAACACCGGTTGTCTGTATTCAGCACTTTCATTGGCCAAATGATGTAAGGCGCCGGGCACCTCAATGGAGCGCTCGACATAGGTTTTTTGCTCAATAAAGCCCAGGTTATAACGCCAATCCACGGTGCTATCGGCATCGCCCTGCACCACCGTGATCGGATAGCGACACGCGGGCAATGACTGCATATGCTTTTCCCATCGGATCATTGCCCCCAGCCATTTCACTGGGACTTCACGCAGCTGAAATGGATCTTTATGCCAAATGAGATCGACGAACTCACCGTCATGACTGCTGTGCTTGAAGTGCCTGGGTACGCTGCGCTTAAAGCGGCCAAATAACGCATATATCGCAGTGACTTGACGCCATTTAGCAATACGCACCAGCGGAGCCCAGAGCTGCACGCGCGCAAATGCCGGACGCTGCCCATTGGCTAGTGACGACAGCACATGATCAAGCAAAATGCCGCCGCCAGTGCTCTGTCCAACAGCTACCCACGGCTTTGGCATGTGTGGCGATAAAGCGGCAAGTAGGTCGCGCAGCATTTCTTGATAATGACTGAAGTCATCGATGTGCCCCGGCACTCCCGACGACAAGCCATGCCCTGGCAGATCAATAACCACCACCGCATAGCCCTGCGCTAAGCCGGCGCGAATGGGATGCGTGAACAGCCCAGCATGATCGAAATAACCATGCACGACTAACAAAGTGCCGCGCGCGCGCGCCGGAGGCTCAGGTAAAAACACCTGGGTGGCAATGTCATAGCCCCACGCGTCGAGCGTGCCTATCTCATGGCGAGTAGGAGCAGGCGCGCGCTTGGCTAGTGTATCTAGGCCATAAAACCGAGCGTAATCAGCTAGCGCCTCGGGCCAAGGCGCGCGCACATCTAAATCTAGCGGTTTCAATGCGCGGCGCGCGGCCGTAGGCGAAAAGCTCTTCACGCAACATCCTCATGGGGTAGGTATTAGGCCTTGTAATGGTAGGGCTCGTAGTGGACCTAAGGGGCTAGTTGATACCGGTGCGGCGCGCAACACACCTGCAGGAGTCACCGGGCCACCGTTAACAATAATGGCTGCTTGCGCTGCTTTTGTCTGCTGCCATGTGCGCAAATAGCCTTCAGCAGAGTTGAACACATCCTGCAGATCTTGAGCGCTACCTTCAAGCTCCATTTCACGAACAAAGCCACTCATCATGCCGTAATGCGCACTGCCATCTTCATCCAAACTCCAGGTGCGGCCATTACCTTGATCATCGCGCTCCTCGGGCTGATCAAAGCGCACGGCAACCGGGCTAAGCGCCTGCATGGCCGGGACTTTAGCAAGGAAGTTGCTGTCAAACAGGAAGTAGGGATAAGCCACTTCCTTACCCGCAGCAATGTTGCCGCGTGGTGCTGACTGCGCCGATAAGCCATTGGTGTCGGTACCAAAACCCATGCTGAACAATGGTCGCGGCTGCGGAAGTTGCGCCCACACGCCACGCAACTCTTTAATGTCTTTAATATGTCCCGGCCCATTGCCAAGGCTGGGGTAAATAAACCCGCCATTTTTTAAAATGCGCTTGGCTTGATCGTTGCTGGTGCCGCCGAAGGTACCGTGAGTAGACACGAATGGGTACGCCGTAGGCTGCGCTTCGGCCAACTCCAGCGCTTGCGTTTTAATCTCGAGCTCTAAGTGGTCGATGTCGAAAATCAGGCCGCGACGCATCATTTCTTGGTAAGCAAACAAGCCCATGGGGGTGAGCCAGCGTGCGTTGCACTGCTTTTTCGCGGGATAGCACGCTAACGGTCCGCCGGGACGGAAGCCCTGACCTAGGTACGGACAGATGGGATTGGTAATGCCTAACGCGGTCAACGGACTAGCGACTCCCGCAAGATCAAAGGGTGCTGTTGGGCTGATGCTGGTCATCGTTGCACCACCCTCACTTTCAAACAGGTAGCCTGAAAAGCCCTCCTGGCCTTCCTCTGGG
>JBDSQT010000129.1:0-6504 GCA_039929665.1 Paraperlucidibaca sp. | reverse complement strand
GCGCTCGACGCGTTTTTGCGCGCGCGGCAGCTCGATGCTCCTCATATCACGGGTCTCGTCGTGGCGCTTAGCGGCGGCCCAGACTCACTGGCTCTGCTAGTGGCTGGTGCAGAGCGTGCTGCTTCCCTGAATTACTCCCTACGTGCGGTGCATATCCATCATGGTCTGCAGGCGCAGGCCGATGCGTGGGCTGCGCAGGCCATGGCGCAGGCTAAGGCGCTGTCAGTACCGGCATTGGTGCTGCGGGTGGCGGTGGATCAGTCACAGGCAAGTCTTGAGGCGGCGGCGCGTGTAGCGCGTTATGGCGCACTGATGAGCGATTGCGCTGCGCACGAAGCGCTACTGCTCGCGCACCATCAAGATGATCAGGCTGAGACCTTTCTGCTGCGCCTCATGCGCGGTGCTGGCCTACAGGGCTTGGCGGCGATGCGCGGGCAAAGCTCATGGCGCATGGCCTCAGGCGAGACGCGTGCGCGTTGGCGGCCATGGCTAGGCGTATCCCGCAAACACCTAGCGCACTGGTTAGATGAGCACTTAAGCCTGCGCCATGCAGAGCAGCGTTCAGCGCTTGGCGTCGATGAAGCCCGCGCGCTCACGCCGGTGCAAGACCCTGCCAATGAAGACCCACGCTTTGCTCGCACGGCCTTGCGACATGACATCGTGCCGCGCTTGCAACAACACTGGCCTGATGCAGCACGGCAGCTCGCGCAAAGCGCAGAGCATTTAGCGCAACAGGCGCAGGCGTTAGACGCGCTCGCCGATGTCGCGCTCGCCCCATGGCTCGATGAGCATGGCACAAGCCTTGAGATTTCTGGGCTTTTAGCGCTGCCCGAAGCGACGCATCAAACGTTGCTCGCGCGCTGGCTAAAGCGCTGTGGCGCGCCAACTTTGCCACGGCGTTATTGGCCGCGCGTAAGCGCTGAGCTTTTACATGCACGTAGCGATGCACAGCCGCAGCTGGCTTGGGCTAGTTGGTCACTGCGGCGCTATCGTGAACGCGTGTATCTGGTTCGAGACGAAGACTTGCAAGCCTTGCCGGCGGGTGTGGCATGGCCAGACCCACAGCAGCCCATCGAATGGGCTGAGCAACTCTGGAGCGTTGAGCAACTTTGCCCTGGGCTAGTGGCAAATAGCCCGGCACTGAACAAGCCATGGCGATTAGCGGCGCGGCAGGGTGGCGAGCGTTATCGTCCGCTACCGGAGTTGCCCAGCAAGCGTGTCAAGCACTGGTGCCAAGAAGCACATATCCCGCCTTGGCAGCGGGATAGCGTGGTGTGTGTGTGGGCCGGCGCTGAAGTGGTTGCGCTGAAGCTAGTGCTTAGACGCGATTAAATGCTGCTCTCAATGGCGCCGTGACACGACTCAAGCTGCTGGGCGCGCGTGCCGGTTTGCCGTCAAATTGCAAATAGCCATCATCAATAGGCTTAAAGCGCATCAGGGGTAGATCACGCAGGTAATCCTGCACGACGCGGAATGGCGCTTTCGCACCTTGGCGAGGCAGTTGATCGGCGGCGCGTTGGATATAGCCCGAGCTTAAGCTACCCAATACCGTGTCTTCGGTCATGAGATTTTCTTGGTCATGTACTTCCACCGTGCGATAGCCTTTTTCATCCATGTAATTGACTAAGCGGCAAACATATTCGCTGGCCAAATCAGCTTTTAATGTCCATGACGCGTTGGTGTAGCCAAACACCACAGCGGCGTTAGGGACGCCCTCAATCAACACGCCTTTATAGGTCAGGCGTGACTTCATAGGGGCGGCTTTGTTGTCGACTTTTAACTGCATGCCGCCGGCCATTTGGACGTTCAAGCCGGTCGCGGTGATGATGATATCGGCGGGGATCTCCTCGCCTGACTTCAGCAAAATGCCGGTCTCAGTAAACTTTTCAATATGGTCAGTGGCGATACTGGCCTTGCCTTCGCGCAAGACGCGGAACAAGTCGCCATTGGGCACTACGCAGAGACGCTGATCCCAAGGCTGATAGCTCGGTGTGAAATGTTTCATATCGATGCCGCTACCAGCGAGTTGTTTTTTCACCAGACCCAAGAGTAGACGGCGTACAGCGGCAGGGCGTTTGCGGGCAGCCTGAAAGAGTAGGCGTTGAATACCGATGTTGCGAATACGATTTAGGCGATACACCGCCTTTTCCGGGAGGATTTTTTGCAGTGTACGGGCTACCGGATCAATGGCTGGCACCGACATGATGTAAGTCGGTGAGCGCTGCAACATCGTTACATGTGCGGCTTTATCGGTCATGGTCGGCAATAGCGTAATAGCGGTGGCGCCGCTGCCAATAATGACTACGCGCTTACCGCTGTAATCGAGATGCTCTGGCCAAAACTGCGGATGAATAATCTCGCCTTTGAACGCCTGTTCATTCGGGAACTCTGGGCGAAAGCCAGTGTCGTAATTGTAATAACCAGTACACACCATCAAAAAATGAGCAGTGTATTTTTCCGACTCGCCACTTGCGTCGTCTTTAGCTTCCACTGTCCATAGGCCAGTTTTCGTTGAGAAGTTAGCGCTAACGACTTGGCGACCGTAGCGAATTTTTTTATCCACACCGTATTCTTGCGCGGTCTCGGTCATGTAGCGTTTGATCGATGGGCCGTCGGCCAATACGCGAGACTCGACCCAGGGCTTAAAACTATAGCCAAAAGTGAACATATCGGAGTCGGAGCGGATGCCGGGGTAGCGGAACAAGTCCCAAGTGCCGCCGATGGCCTGACGGCGCTCAAGGATGGCAATGGATTTATTGGGGCAGTTGCGACTGAAATGGCAGGCAGCACCGATACCAGAAAGACCGGCGCCGATGATTAAAATATCGTGATGTTGAGTGGGCATTGCGCGAGTCTCATAAAATAAACCTGAGATACGCTAAGGTTTTTCCAATCACTGGTCAATAAAATTTGACAGCGCGCACTGTAACATTTGTCAGCTTAATGCTTTTGAGGCTGCTGAGCGGCCGTGCAAGCCGCTCAGCGCAAGGCCTTAGTGAGATTTAGAGCTTGCGCATGACCAAGCTGGCATTGGTGCCGCCAAAGCCAAAACTATTGCTCATGATGGTTTTAAGGCCGGCATTATCGATGCGTTTTAGCGCGATCGGCAGGCCATTGGCCTCTTCATCTAGCGTCTCAATATTGGCCGAGGCGGTGACAAAGTCATTGGCCAGCATGATTAGGCAGTAAATCATCTCATGCACACCGGCGGCACCAAGCGCGTGGCCAGACAACGATTTTGTCGAGCTAATCGCTGGGGCATTGTTACCAAACACTGCGTGGATGGCTTTCAGCTCGGCCAAGTCGCCGACCGGCGTTGAGGTGCCGTGGGTATTCAAGTAGTCAATTGGCGTGTCGACGGTTTGCAGCGCCATTTTCATGCAACGTTCTGCGCCTTCACCACTGGGGGCGACCATGTCATGGCCATCTGAGGTTGCGCCATAACCGATGAGCTCAGCCAAAATCGTCGCGCCGCGCGCTATGGCGTGCTCATACTCTTCAACCACGACCATGCCTGCACCACCGGCAATGACAAAGCCATCGCGGTTGGCATCGTAGGCACGCGAGGCTTTTTCGGGTGTGTCGTTGTACTTGCTCGACATCGCGCCCATGGCATCGAACATGCAGGACTCTTCCCACGACTCTTCTTCGCCACCACCGGCAAAGACGATGTCTTGCTTGCCGAGCTGGATGAGTTCTGCGGCGTGGCCGATGCAGTGCGCGCTGGTCGCACAGGCGGAGGCGATGGAGTAATTCACGCCTTTGATGTGAAAGGCGGTCGAAAGACATGCTGACAAGGTCGACGCCATAGTGCGCGGCACCATATAGGGTCCCATACGCTTGACGCCTTTTTCACGGGCGATGTCGGCAGCGGCGACTTGGTTGGTGCTCGACGCGCCACCGGAGCCTGCCACCAAGCCCGTGCGCGGATTCACCACATGCTCTGCTGTTAGGCCAGCCATCTCGATAGCGCGGGTCAGTGCGACATAACCAAATGCTGCGGCATCGCCCATAAAACGGCGCATTTTGCGATCGATTAGAGCGTCGAGATCGAGATCACGAATCGAGCCACTGACTTGGCTGCGAAAGCCCATTTCGGCATATTTCTCGTTGGCACGAATGCCGGAGAGGCCATTAAAGAGGCTGTTTTTGACTGTTTCGGTGTCGTGGCCTAAGCAGGAGACGATGCCATAACCGGTGATGACGACGCGACGCATAGCGAACTCCAAATTAGAAATTATCAGTGCTGGTAAAGAGGCCAACACGCAAATCATTGGCGGTGTAGATTTCGCGGCCATCGAGCAGGACGCGGCCATTAGCAATGCCCATGACCAGCTTGCGCTCTACTACGCGCCTGATATTGATCTCATAACGCAGTGTTTTTGCGGTGGGCAGCACTTGCCCGAAGAACTTCACCTCACCAGCGCCTAAGGCACGACCGCGGCCGGGGTTACCGCGCCAGCCCAGATAGAAGCCTAGAAGCTGCCAAAGGGCATCGAGGCCTAAGCAGCCGGGCATCACTGGGTCAGTCTCAAAATGGCACTGAAAAAACCACAGCTCGGGATGGATATCGAGCTCAGCAATAATTTCGCCTTTACCAAAGTCGCCGCCTTCGCGTGATAGGTGAGTGATGCGGTCCATCATCAGCATATTCGGCAATGGCAGACGGGCATTGCCGGGCCCAAAGAGTTCACCGTGAGCACAGGCAATAAGTTCTTCGCGGCTAAAATGGGTTTGCTGATGGACGTCGCTCATAATCTTCCTTAGGCATTTTTTCGTGCGCCCATGGTAACAAGCCCAACTTGACAGATAACTTACCCATTGGCCGTAGAGTTGTTTCCAAATGTGTTTACCAAGCGCCACAAAGGGCAAACATTGCTGCTTAATAAATGACTTAGCTGTGTTGCTGGACAGCGCTGGCTGCGTGGGTATGATGGCGTCCTGACACGCATGCTGACGTGACACTAGGAGAAAACTATGTGGGTTGAACTGGGTCAATTTGCACTGGTGCTGGCAGCCGTCGTGGCGTTGCTGCAGGGCACCTTGCCATGGCTTGGTGTGGTGCGAGGTGAGCCGCGTATTCAAGCGCTTGCGCGCACTGCGGCCTATGCTCAGTTTGGCCTATTGTTGCTGTCCTTTATGGGCTTAACAGCGGCGTTTCTACTCAATGACTTCAGCGTTGACTATGTCGCGCGGCAATCCAATACGCTATTGCCGGTCTGGTACAAGATTGCCGCGGTCTGGGGTGGTCACGAAGGCTCACTATTGCTCTGGGTCTTAGTGTTGGCGGGCTGGACCGCTGCGGTCGCGCGCTTCTCGCAGGCCTTACCGCTGGTGATGACGGCGCGTGTATTGGCTATTTTAGGTTTGATCAGCACGGCTATGCTGAGCTTCGTGCTATTTACCTCTAACCCCTTCAATCGTTTATTTCCTGACTTTCCGATTGAGGGCAATGACCTCAATCCTTTGCTGCAAGATCTAGGTCTGATTATCCATCCCCCCATGCTCTATATGGGCTATGTTGGTTTCGCCGTGCCTTTCGCCTTTGCGCTCGCCGGCCTGCTCAATGGTCGCCTAGATTCGGCTTGGGCTCGCTGGTCACGTCCGTGGGCATTGGCCGCGTGGGCATTCTTGGGTCTTGGTATCGCACTAGGCTCATGGTGGGCCTATTACGAGCTAGGCTGGGGCGGCTGGTGGTTTTGGGATCCGGTCGAAAATGCCTCATTCATGCCCTGGTTAGCGGGGACGGCCTTGCTGCACTCCTTGGCCGTGACTGAAAAGCGTGGCGTATTTAAAGCATGGACGGTGTTATTGGCCATTATTGCTTTCGCGTTGAGCTTGCTCGGTACTTTCTTGGTGCGCTCGGGGGTGCTGACCTCAGTACACGCTTTTGCCTCAGACCCATCGCGTGGTCTTTACATATTGGCTATTTTGATTGTCGTTGTGGGCGGTTCTCTGGCCTTGTTTGCCTGGCGCGGCGCAAGCTTGAAAAGTGAAAGTCGACACACCACGGTGTCGCGCGATTTCTTTTTGATGATCAATAACTTATTCCTGCTCACCGCCACGGTCACGGTATTGCTGGGCACCTTATTTCCCTTAATCGCTGATGCCTTGGATCTGGGTAAAATATCTGTCGGCGCGCCATACTTCAACTTCCTCTTTGTGCCTTTGACGCTGATCCTTATGGTGTTTATGGGCATCGGGCCGCACATCAATTGGAAGCGCGACACTCTGAGTCAGCGCTTGCTGCCGTTATGGCGAGTACTCATTGCCGCAGTGGTGGCGGCGATTGCGCTACCGCTGTTGGTGTATGGCGATTTGCCGTGGTTGGTGGCGTTGAGCATTGGTCTGTCAGCTTGGGTGCTGGGCGCGTTATTTGAAGATATCTTAGTGAAAACGCGTCACGCTCGCACGCGCTGGGTCGGCATTAAAAAGCTCACGCGCAGCTATTGGGGTATGCAGCTCGGTCACATTGGCCTAGTCATGGTGGTGCTGGGTGTGGCG
>JBDSQT010000128.1:0-5031 GCA_039929665.1 Paraperlucidibaca sp. | reverse complement strand
AACTGACCGATTTTGCCGGCTTAAACGGAGCGCCGGCCTGGTCCCCCGATGGCAAGTCGATGGCACTCACTTTATCGCGCGATGGTAATCCAGAGATTTATCTGATGGACCTCACCACAAATGCCTTAAAGCGCTTAACCAACAACCCCGCCATCGATACCGAACCGCGCTGGACCAGCGATGGTCAATCGCTGATTTTCACCTCTGATCGCAGCGGTGGCCCGCAGATCTATCGCTTAAACGTTGCGACTGGCGACACTAAACGCCTAACCTTTAGTGGCAACTTCAATGCGCGCGGTGACATCAGCGCCAACGGCCGCTACTTATCGGTGGTACATCAAACCGGTGGCAACACTTACGCCATTGGCATTCAAGATTTAAATAATGGTGTGTTCAGCATACTTACTGACACACCATTGGATGAGTCGCCTAGCTTCTCTCCAAACAGCCAGATGGTCGTTTACGCAACACGGAAAGGCAACTTAGGTGTACTTGGCATTATGTCGCTCGATGGTCGCTTCAAGATGCGACTGCCGGCAGTCGACGGCGAAGTGCGTGAACCAGTGTGGTCTCCCTATTTACGCTAATGCCGATGTAAGCTAATGTTGCGCCATGTACGCAGTAGCCAGTGGCTTCTGCTATTCGTGGGTGACGACTACGTTAAAACCATGAAAAAAAATCGTTATTCATATTGAAGCTAAGGAGCATATTTTGAAAATCGCCAAGTCCGTTAAGCTGGCCACTGTAGGTCTAATCATCGTAAGCCTCTCGGCTTGTTCGCTTTTCCGCGGCCCTCGTCCGATTAACCCCAATGACGATGCGCAGTTTGAAAATTTACCGCCCGCACCAGCCATTGAAGCCGTTACGCCAATTGCTGAAAACAGCGACATGATGCCTGAAACCGGTGCTGCCAATCTGGGCAATGCCATTGAAGGTAACGTGATTGCCGATAGCAGTGGCTCACAAGTCATCTCTACCGACAGCTTAGGCAGCGCTGCCGATCTGTTGCGCGTACGTGTGTTCTACTTCGGCACCAATGTTAGCGACATCACGGCGATTGCTTATGGCAGCCTCAATGCTCATGCTCAATACTTGATTAACAACCCACGCACACGTTTGCAGCTATCCGGCCATACCGACGAGCGCGGCACACGTGAATATAACTTGGCCCTTGGCGAACGCCGTGCCAATGCCGTGGCTCGCTATTTGGTCGGTGCTGGCGTAAACGCTAACCAGCTGACCGTCGTCTCTTATGGCAAAGAGAAGTCAGTCGCTGATGGCAGCTACGAAGAAGTCTGGGCGAAAAATCGCCGCGTTGAATTGGACTATGTGTCGGGTAGCCCCAACTAGTCACACAATTCATACGTAATAATAAACGGGCTTCGGCCCGTTTATTATTTACACTACTGCGCTTGATTCATTTATCGGTCAACTTAAGGGAACCTCGCTATGCCTCGCTTTGCTAAACAGCCGTCTATTCGACTCGCCACTCTGGCATTTGCCGCCGTGACCACACTGTCTTTGACAGGCTGCCAAAGCGTTGCTGCCGATCAGCGCAATGCCCGACTGCAAACCATGGCTCCGGTCGAAAATATCGATCAGCGTAAAGTGCTCGCAGCGCAAGCTAACTCAAGCGCTACTGCCCCCAAAGCTAATCCAGCAAATGCTAGCAACGCGGCAGGCCCTGTGGCCGCTGCTGCTAACCCGGCATGGGATATGTTTCAGCAAATTGAAGGTCTGCGCGCCACCGTAGCCACCTTGCAAGGCCGCGTTGAAGAACAACAGCAAGTCATCGAACGCTTAAAAGAAGACAGTCGCGCACGGTATACCGATCTTGACCAGCGTATTGAGCTATTAGTGCAAAACGCTGGTGCGCGAACCGGTAACACGATGGCGAATGCTGCCGATGCTACACCTAGCTCGCCAGCAGCGGCAGCGACCTTGGCTGATATTGAAACGCAAAAGCAGGCCTACCTAAGCGCTTACCAAAGCTTTCGTAGCGATGGCCCTAGCGCTGCTATCAAATCAATGAACGGCTTTATTACGCAATATCCCAACAGCGTCTTCGTCGCCAATGCCTACTACTGGTTAGGTGAGTTTCATTTGGCCGATACACCCGCCAATTTAGACGCCGCAGCGACTCAGTTTAATCGCGTCATTAAAGACTATGAAGGCAGCCCCAAAGTGGCCTCGTCATATTATAAGCTCGGCACCATTGCTGATCTTCGTAACCAGCGCAATGAGTCTCGTCAGCTCATGCAAACCGTGGTCAATCGTTTCCCTGATAGCGCCGAGGCTGGCCTTGCCAAAGGCTATCTTGAAAACAACCCGGCTGAAGTGACACGCTAAGGTGAGCCTACGCATCACGGAGATTTTTTATTCGCTGCAAGGCGAGGCACGAACCGTTGGCCGGCCAACGGTATTTGTGCGCTTAACCGGCTGTCCGCTGCGCTGTACTTGGTGCGATAGCGCTTATGCCTTTCAAGGCGGCAAGATGTGGTCAGAGGCCGATGTTCTAGCTGAGGTCGCAGGCTTTAATCCGCAGTACGTGACGGTCACTGGTGGTGAGCCATTGGCACAGCCCGAGTGTTTGAGCCTACTAGAAAAGCTCTGTGACGCAGGCTATGAGGTCTCGCTGGAAACCAGTGGCGCATTAGCCGTAGAGAATGTCGATACGCGCGTAGTAAAAGTCATGGACTTGAAAGCACCGGGCTCAGGTGAAGTACATCGCAACCGCTACGAAAATGTCGCGCATTTAAGCCAAAATGACCAAGTAAAGTTTGTCCTGAGTACACGCGAAGACTATGACTGGGCGAAGCTACAATGTGACCAGTACGGCCTCTATGAGCGCGTCAGCGATGTACTATTTTCACCTACGCATGAACAGCTTGAGCCACGTATTTTGGCTGAATGGATACTCGCCGACCGCCTGCCTGTGCGTCTGCAACTGCAACTACATAAATACCTTTGGAACAACGCCCCAGGACACTGACTTATGCCGCATGCCGTGGTGTTACTGTCAGGCGGCCTAGACTCGGTCACCTGCCTCGCCCTCGCCCAATCTCAAGGCTTTAGCGTCACCGCACTGAGCTTCGACTATGGTCAACGCCATAATGCCGAGCTCACTGCCGCACGCCGTATCGCCGAACATTATGGCGTAAAAGATCATCGCGTTTTGCGTATCGACCTTGGCGCCATGGGTGGCTCCGCACTCACCGACGCCACGCTGGCTATACCAGAGGAGGCCAGCGAAGGCATTCCCATCACCTATGTGCCCGCGCGCAATACAGTGTTCTTAGCCTTTGCTTTAGGTGTCGCCGAAGTCACCCAAGCCGAAGCCATTTTTATCGGCGTCAATGCCGTGGACTACTCGGGCTATCCCGACTGCCGCCCAGCATTCATTGCGGCATTTCAGACACTGGCTAAGCTCGCCACGAAAGTAGGTGTCGAGGGTGCCAGCGTGCGAATTGAAACCCCACTAATCGCAATGCCAAAGGCCGAAATCATTCACACCGGGCTGCGTTTAGGCGTAGATTATGGCCTCACGGTATCGTGCTACCAAGCCGATGAGCAGGGCCGTGCCTGCGGTCGCTGCGATGCTTGCCGTCTGCGCCGCGAAGGCTTTAACGCCGCTGGCGTGAGCGACCCCACGCGCTATCACGCCTAAGACTTACTTTGACAAGGAAATGCTATGCGTCCTGATGCTGAACACTATCTTGTAATCTCTGCCATGGGCACTGACCGTACCGGCATCGTCGAGGCGTTAGCGCGCTCCGCCAGCGAGTGCCGATGCAATATTGCCGACTCGCGCATGGCGGTGATGGGTCGCGAATTCACCATTATATGGATGGTCTCCGGCACCTGGGATGCCATCGCTAAACTCGAAGTGCAGCTGCCAGCAATTGCCAAACGCTTAACGCTGGAAATCATCAGCAAACGCACCGAGCTGCGCCTGCAAGTGGTGCCAGCCATGCCTTACACCGTGCATGTCATCTCACTGGATAACCCCGGCATTGTCTCTGACATCGCTAACTTTTTTGCCAGCCAAGATATTAATATCGAGGCCATGGAAACCAACACCTACGCCGCGCCACACACCGGTTCGCCGATGTTTGCCTTGGCCATGACGGTGAATATTCCTGGCCAAATTCATATCGCGCTGCTGCGTGAGAACTTCATGGTGTTTTGTGACGACCGTAATCTCGATGCGATTATTGAGCCGCATAAACCCTAATTTAAGCGCAGGAGACGCCCTATGACCGTTAGTATTGGCCACCCCGTAGCCGACTTCGCACTAGCCGCCACCGCAGGCAACACCATCAGCCTCGCCTCGCTACAAGGCAAACGCGTAGTACTGTACTTTTACCCGAAAGATGCCACGCCCGGCTGCACCCTGGAAAGCCAGCAGTTTCGCGACTTAAACACTGAGTTTATCGCCGCCAATACCGTCATTTTGGGGGTCTCGCGAGACAGCGTGAAATCCCATGACAAGTTTCAAGCCACGCACTGCCTACCCTTTGATTTACTCAGCGATACCGATGAAGTGCTGTGTACACGCTTCGATGTCATCAAGTTAAAAAACATGTATGGCAAACAAGTGCGAGGCATCGAGCGCAGCACGTTTTTAATCGATGAGCACGGTGTACTGCGTCAGGAATGGCGTAAAGTGAAGGCCGATGGCCATGCCAGTGCCGTGCTAGAGGCAGTGAAAGTACTGTAAAGGCAGGTACTTTGGCTATTCGCTGAGCTTTATCAGCGTCTTGTTCAAGGCAGACAGCGCTTGCACTCAACTACTCTGAGTATCGATTACAAACTGCGCCGAACCATCGGCGCTGGCCTCTAACGATACTAACTGATGACTGGTATGGCGTAGAAAGGCCGGAATATCGCGCTGCGCACCACTGTCACTGGTCAGCACCGTTAGTCGAGTACCAGCACCAATCCTATGTAAGGCTTGCTTTAGTTTTAGCAACGGCATTGGGCAGCGTAAGCCACGCAAATCCAGGGTTATTACGTCGGTCATTGCAGTCA
>JBDSQT010000127.1:0-6950 GCA_039929665.1 Paraperlucidibaca sp. | reverse complement strand
TAGCCCCAGCGTGCAAAATGATCGAGCAGTTGTCGTCGCAACGACTCTAAGCGCGCAGCCTCGGCAGGCAGCACATCGGCAACGCCATCGGGCAGCAGCCACGCATCCACGGGTTTGACCATGCTTTTCGCCACTAATTAGACACAAAAAAACCGAGCGGCACTCGGTTCGGGGGAGTTTATCACAGGCTGTTGAGGCTTGCCCAAACTCGGTGGCTCAGTGTGTAACTGAGCCACCGTGAGCGGTCATTTACCCGGTTTACGCATGTACTTGAGGAATTCGCTGTCGCCTTTCAACACCAGCACATCATCGCTGCGGCTAAAGCTCGTGCGATAGGCCTGCAAGGAACGATAGAAGCTGTAGAACTCAGTGTCCTGGCCAAAGGCTTTACGGGCAATTGAGGCGGCTTGAGCATCACCTTCACCGCGCAGTGTTTCAGCTTGGCGATAGGCATCCGCCAAGATCACGCGTTGTTGACGATCAGCCTCAGACTTGATGCGATCAGACATTTCCGTACCTTGCGCACGATGCTCGCGAGCCTCGCGCTCACGCTCAGTCCGCATACGGTTGTAAATCGACTCGACCGTGGAGTTAGGGAAGTCGACGCGTTTCACGCGCACATCCACGACCTCGATACCAAACTCACGCATGGCTACGGTGTTGACTGCTTTGGTCAAGTTCAGCATGAGCTGCTCGCGCTGACCAGCAACCACTTCATGCACATCTCGCTCAGAGACACGGTTTTTTAAACCATCACGCACGAGCGGCATGAGACGAGACTCCGCCTCCACAGCCAAACCACCAGTCGCGGTAAAGTAACGTTTCACATCATGAACACGCCACATGACGTAGGCATCGATGATCAGGAACTTGCTTTCTTTAGTCAGAAACTCGGTGCGCTCGGAGTCGCTGACCTGCAAACGACCATCGAAGCGCCGCACTTCATGCACTAAGGGAATCTTGAAGTGCAGACCAGGCTTCAAATCAGCCTCGACGACTTCACCAAAGCGCAGCAGTACTGCTCGCTCAGTAGCCTGAACGGTATAGAACAGACTATTGGCCAAAAACAAAATAACGAGGGTGGCGTATAACGCCGACATATTACGCGATGGCATTAGCGGGCTCCCTCCAAAGTACGGCCAGGACGCTCAGCGTCTCGGAGATTGCCGGTACTGGCCGGCGGAATGTATGGTGACGCACCGGTTGCTGCCGCAGGCGCCGTGGCAGCCGCTGCACCAGCTCTATCCATCATCGGCAAATACAGCAGAGGCGCAGCGCCACCAGGCTCAACAACGACCTTACGGTTGCCGGCCATGACTACTTCCATGGCCTCTAAATACATACGGCTGCGCATCACTTGTGGGTTTAAGCGGTATTCCGACAGCAAGCCTTGGAAACGCGACGCATTACCCGTCGAGCGGTCAACCACCTCTTGCTTGTAGGCGCTGGCATCAGCAATTAAGCGTGCGCCCTGACCCCGCGCTTCCGGCACGATGCCGTTGGCGTAGGTTTCAGCTTGGTTTTTCAAGCGCTCTTTGTCTTCTTTGGCACGGATCACGTCATCAAAGGCGGCTTTAACGTCTTTTGGCGGCAAGGCCTCCAAGATGTTCACGTTACGCACGCTGAGACCCGAGTTATAGCGATCCAAATACGACTGCAGGCGCGGCAACATATCCTGCGCGAGCTTGGCACGACCCTCGCCCAGCACTTGTGTCATTTTCGCGCTACCAACTTCATGGCGCAGTGCCGACTCGGTGGCATGCGTCAGTGTCGACTCGGGATCAGCCACCGCTAAGACATAGCTTTTTGCGTCGGCAATGCGGTATTGCACGGTCAGCGAAACATCAACAATATTCTCATCTTCAGTGATCATGCTGGCATTGAGCGGCATCTGCTGCGTACGCTCAACATTCACTATGCGAATATTGTCCATTAGTGGTGGGCGCCAATGCAAACCCGCCGCTTCTATTTTCGAGTACTCGCCAAAGCGAAAAACCACGGCGCGTTCGGCCTGCTCAACACGATAAAAGCCAAACAGCACCCAGAGCACCACGGCGCCAATCAGCAGCAGGCGAGTGATCTGCTTTTCACCGTTGGGGTCGCCACCATCAAACACGCTTTTCAGCTTGTCTAATAACGGATTGCCTTTATTGTCACCGCTGGATGGCTTACGCCCACCCCAGGGATCGCGATTACCGCTCGGGTCTTGCCCCGAGCCGGGTTGATTCCACGCCATCTGGCACTCCTAGCTTGCTATAACTGTATTAATTAGAACTGCCTTAACCAACGGCGGCCTCTAAGACCACGTCGGCGCGCACCAAGCCCTCGCGAGCGAGGGCTTGGGCTAAATCCGGTGCCTGTATGCGCACACACAAACGGCTACCACCGATATCATCGGGAAGCTCCGACTCTACCACTCCTAAGTCATAGAATCGCGCCCGTAATCGCGCCAAATCAGGAGTCATCGCCAGAGTTAGCGTTTCCCAAGGCTCCGATACGCACAGCTGCATGGCCTGCAAAAGCAAATCCAGGCCCTGACCATCGCGCGCTGAAATCCATACGGCCTGCGGCCTGCCTGTATCGTCGTAATCAATACGTGGCAGCTGCTCGGGCAGCGCATCGAGCTTGTTATAAATCAGCAAGATCGGCGCCGTAGCACCAACCTCCTCAAGCACTTCATTGACCGCGGCCAAGTGCACATCACGATCAGGGCTGGCGGCATCGATAATATGCAGCAGTAAGTCAGCCTGCGCGGTTTCTTCTAACGTAGCTCGAAACGCATCGACTAATTGATGCGGCAAATGCCGAACAAAACCCACCGTGTCGGCCAACACCACTGGACCAATGCCATCGAGCTGAATACGCCGCAGTGTGGGGTCCAGCGTGGCAAAGAGCAGATCGGCAGCATAGGCATCAGCGCCCGCCAAGCGATTAAACAGCGTGGACTTACCGGCATTGGTATAGCCCACGAGAGAAATAGTTGGCACGCCCGCTTTCTGCCTAGCCGCGCGCCCTTGCGCACGCGTTTGACGCACCTTCTCTAGCCGTTCTTTGAGCATTGTGATGCGCAGGCGCAATAAACGCCGATCCGTTTCTAGCTGCGTCTCACCCGGACCGCGCAGGCCAATACCGCCTTTTTGGCGCTCAAGGTGAGTCCAGCCACGCACAAGACGCGAAGACAGGTGATCGAGCTGCGCTAATTCGACTTGCAACTTGCCTTCATGGGTACGGGCACGTTGCGCGAAAATATCTAGAATGAGGCCGGTGCGATCGAGCACACGGCATTGCAACACGCGCTCAAGGTTGCGCTCTTGCGCTGGTGTAAGCGCGTGATTAAACAGCACGACTTCGGCATTGAGTTGCTTAACGACCTCAGCAATCTCTTCGACCTTGCCTGAGCCGGCATAAAGCTTAGGGTCGGGACGCTGGCGCGAACCAGTAATGACCGCGAGTACAGCCACATCGGCCGATTTTGCTAATAGCTGAAACTCATCGAGGTCTTCATCTTGACCACGTTGGCGCAGCGACAAATGCACCAGGATGGCACCTTCGCCACCACTTGGGCGCTCAAAATATTCCATTCAGGCCCTTAAGCTCAAACGTGATTGCGCCGCCAAAACGGCGGCGCAAAAGAGTGGTAATCGCTTAGACAAAAGACGGCTGAGTATCGTCGTCGTCATCCAAATCTTCCAGCGATGAATCCGCTGCATTCATGCCAACGGGAACCGTGCTACCGGGTAAAACAGTGCGTGGATTGCGCGCTGGCACGACAGTGGAAATCGCATGTTTATAGACCATTTGGCTAACGGTGTTTTTCAACAGCACCACGTATTGGTCAAACGATTCGATTTGGCCCTGCAACTTAATGCCGTTTACCAAGAAAATAGAAACGGGAATACGCTCTTTGCGTAAGGCATTTAAGAACGGGTCTTGTAGTGTTTGACCTTTTGACATGGATAAACTCCGGTGGCGAACGAGGCCACATACATAAGCAGCGTATAACCGCCTAGCTGGCGGCTCCCCGCAAAGCAGGAATAACGACACTAAAAACCAGTGCGCCTCCTTTCACTGTGGGGTGAGCGAGGCACTTTTTCAAGTCTACGGCGACAAAAGGTCTTCGACGTATGGCAGCGTATCGGCCGATAAGGGATCTAACCATGTCGCCTGGGTAAAGCTGCGCAGCCATGTAAGCTGGCGCTTGGCGAGCTGGCGTGTGGCGAAAATGCCACGATTACGCAGTTCATCACCATCGTATTCGCCGTCTAGATGCGCCCAGGCTTGACGATAGCCGACCGAGCGCATCGACGGCATGGCCGCCGTAAGATCACCGCGCGCACGCAGACTGTCGACTTCGCCAACAAAACCCTGCTCAAGCATGAGATCAAAGCGCTGGGCAATGCGCTCGTGCAGCAGCCCTCGATCGGGCGGCGATAGCGCCAACCAATGCAGCTGATAGGGCAGCGGTTCAGGCTCAGGCTGCTCTGCGTGCCACTGCGTTAGGCTTTTTCCGGTGAGCATCCAGACCTCAAGCGCGCGTTGCAGGCGCTGACTGTCGTGCGGCGTAATACGCGCAGCCGCTACTGGATCGATGGCTTGCAGGCGCTGATGCAATGCTGGCCAGCCCTGCGTTTGAGCATCGTGCAAGAGCTCAGCCCTTAAGCTGGCATCGGCCTCGGGCAAGTTCGCTAGGCCATCGCGCAAGACTTTAAAATACAGCATGGTGCCGCCGACCAAAATCGGCACTTTGCCAGCTTGGCTGATCTCGGCCATGGCTTTTAAAGCATCCTGGCGAAACTCGGCAGCTGAGTAGGTTTGGTTGGGCTCGATGATATCGATAAGGCGATGCGGCGCTCGTGCCAGCTCGTCGGCGCTGGGCTTGGCGGTGCCAATGTCCATGCCGCGATAAATCATGCCGGAGTCGACCGAGATGATTTCGCCGATACCTCGCTCGACTAGCGCCATAGCCAGCGCGGTTTTGCCGGCGGCAGTTGGGCCCATAATGCATAGAGCGTGCGGCATAAGTGGCACGCTCAGCGCCCCCGCAAAAATAAACGGTCGAGCTCAGCCAAGCTCAGTCGCGTCCAAGTTGGCCGGCCGTGGTTGCACTGACCACTGCGCTCGGTGGCTTCCATATCGCGCAGCAAGGCATTCATTTCCGGAATACTGAGCTGGCGATTGGCGCGCACCGCACCGTGGCAAGCCATGGTGCCGAGCAAGGTATTTTGCTGCTCCTCAACGCGACGGGTTTGGCCGTGCACGAGTAAGTCCGCCAGCACATCGCGCAATAGCGCCGCCGCATCGGCCTGCGCCAATACCGCTGGCAGGGAGCGAATCAACACGGTCTCTGGCCCCAAACGCTGAGTCTCAATGCCCATCGCTAACAATGCTTGCACTTCAGATTCGGCGACATCAGCCTCGCGCTGACTTAGCGCCACACTCAGCGGCACCAACAATGGCTGGCAAACCACGCCGGCATCGGCTTGTTGCTGCTTTAAGCGCTCATAGACAATGCGCTCATGAGCGGCGTGCATGTCGACCAGCACTAGGCCGTCGGTGTTTTGCGCCAAGATATAAATGCCATGCAGCTGCGCAATGGCATAGCCCAATACGGGCGTGTCGCCGTGCTGGGTCATCGAGCCCGACGCTCCGACGGGCAGCCCTTCGGCCAAGCCAGACGCCGCAGAAGTGCCGGCAAGATAGCCTGCGAATGCATCCCGCGCAGGCGCATTTGCGCGCCAATCCAAGCCACCTTGCTGTGGCGCATAGTTCGCTTGCCATGCCGCATCGCCTTGCCCGGCTGGGTTTGACGCCAATTCAGGTGCGCCCAGCGCAGCGAGGCCTTGCGTCATCGGACCAGCTGCCGGTGCCAATGAGCCGGTCGGCGACGCATCATCTGGGCGCACTTCAGCCAAGGCTCGGTGTAGGCCGCGATAAATTAAGTCGTGCACCAAGCGCTGCTCGCGAAAGCGCACCTCATTTTTGGTGGGGTGCACGTTGACATCCACAGTGCCGGGATCGATGTCTAAAAACAGCACGAAGGCCGGATGACGGCCGTGATAGAGCACATCGGCATAGGCTTGGCGCACCGCATGCGAGACGATTTTGTCGCGCACCATGCGGCCATTGACAAAAAAATACTGCAAGTCGGCCTGTGCCCGCGAAAAAGTGGGCAACCCTAGCCAGCCATGCAAACGCGCACCGGCGGCTTCTTGGTCCAGCGGATGCGCGGCGGCGACAAATTGCGCGCCGCAAATATGGCTCAAGCGCCGCAGCATGTCGGCCTCGCTAGTGGCCGGCTTTAGCTGCCAGAGCACGCGGGCATTGTGCGTGAGGCTAAAGGACACGTGCGGCGAGACTAGCGCCAAACGCCGCACCACTTCTTCTAAATGGCGAAACTCAGTGGCTTCTGCGCGCATGAATTTGCGCCGCGCCGGAGTATTGAAAAATAAATCACGAACTTCCACCGAGGTGCCACGCGGATGCCTAGCCGGCTCAACCACCGCCGACATATCGCGGCCCTCGGTGCGTACCGACCAGCCCAAACCGGTGCTTTCAGTACTCGATGTCAGCGTCAGTCGCGACACCGAGGCAATTGATGCTAAGGCCTCGCCACGAAAGCCCAGCGTGGCCACCGCCTCAAGATCATCGACATGGTGGATTTTACTGGTGGCATGACGCGCCAGCGCTAAGGGCAAATCATCCTGAGCAATACCATCACCATCATCGCGTACACGCAAAGAGGCCAAACCACCTTGCTCAACACTGACATCAATGACGCGCGCACCGGCATCAAGCGCATTCTCAATAAGCTCTTTGATTACCGATGCCGGCCGCTCAACCACTTCACCGGCGGCAATCTGGTTAGCTAGTCGTGGCTCTAATAGCGCAATGCGGGCCACGGCTTAATCTCGATCAAACCAAGTGCCGGGCACCGGGAACTGCTGGCAAAA
>JBDSQT010000126.1:0-4170 GCA_039929665.1 Paraperlucidibaca sp. | reverse complement strand
CGTCTCAAAGTCTGAGTGCCAGTAGAACTCTTCTTGCGTATTGGCGGCACGGTAATTCAGGCGGCTTTGGTGTAAATACACCTCACTGCCCAAAATATAGCGCGCAAACGCGAGTAATTTTGGGTGACGAGCCAAGCGTTCAAAGAGCGGGCTGGCCGATGGCAGATCAAGAAACGACAGCATGTCATCGCTGCCGGGCTCGCGCAGCACCAAGGGGGAGTCGCTGACGGTTAGCTCCTGGCGTAGCTCGGCCATAGCGGCATTGAGCTCGCCGACTTCCTCGGCAGTGAGCACATCAGGCAGGACTAGAAAGCCCTGCTTGGCAAATTGTGCTTCGGCTTCGGCGCTTAGCCAGTCTGGACGTGCGCTGGGCTCAGACCACACTACCGGCTCCTGACGGCGAGCCATCAGGTGTTCACTAATACCACGTGATGGGTAGGGGTCACGGCATAAAGACAGCATGATTTACTCCGGATCGGCTGGATAGGCGCCATCTGGGCCGTGGGTTTCGTCGCCGCGCAGGGGCGGATCGAACACACAAATCAGGCGTAGACGCGTGGTGGCACGTAGTAAATGGCGGTCGTGCTTATCGAGCGCATACATGGTGCCGGGCTGAATAGCGATAGGCTCGCCTGGCGTTGGCGCATCTTCGCTGCCATGCAACGGCTGGATCTCGCCTTCACCTTCAATGCAGTACACCGCTTCTAGGTGATGCTTGTACCAAATATGCGTTTCAGTGCCTGGATGAATCCAGGTTTCATGCAGCGAAAAGCCCATGCCATCTTGGCGCGTCAGGAGGCGAAAGCTCGACCAGTTGTCGGCGTGGACGGCTTGGGTGCTGGCAGCGATTTTGTCAAAATGGCGAATGATCATGCACTTTTTTCCTCAATTAAGGCTGGCGCTAAGATGCGGCGGGCGTGAGTTAAGGCTTCGTCAAAAATGTGTAGGCCACTTTCTAGATCGGCCTCGTTCATGGTCAGCGATGGCAGCATTTTCACTACTTCGCCATGTGGACCACAGGTCTCAATAATCAAGCCTTGCTCAAAGCAGCGTTCGCTAACGGCGTCAGCCATTTCACTGTTTTCTAAAACAATGCCGGCCACCATGCCACGACCACGCAGGGCGACAATGTGTGGATGGCGCTTGCGCAGCTGTTCGAGGCGCTGATGCAACAGGCGACCTTTCACACGCACTTCGTCGGCAAAGCTATTGTCGGCCCAGAAGGTGTTAAGCGCGGCGGTAGCGGTAACAAAGGCAGCATTGTTGCCACGGAAGGTGCCGTTGTGGGCCGAGGGTGTCCAGATGTCATATTCTGGCTTGATCAGCACCAAGGCCATCGGTAAGCCATAGCCCGAAATCGATTTCGACAAGGTCACGATATCGGGGTTAATGCCGGCTTGCTCAAAGCTAAAGAACGAACCGGTACGGCCACAACCCATTTGGATGTCATCGACAATCAACAACATGTCGTGGCGACGGCAAAGTGCGGCGAGACCACGTAGCCAATCGGCCGATGCTGTGTTGATGCCGCCTTCACCTTGAATACACTCGACCAACACGGCGGCTGGTGCATCCATGCCAGAACCTGGATCGCTTAGCTGTTTTTCAATCAGGTCTAGCGTATTGATGTCGCGGCCATAATAGTTGGCATAAGGCACAAATTGCGTGTCGGTCAGCGACGTACCCGTGGCATCACGGAACTTGCTCGAGCCAGTCGCAGCAACCGAGCCGGTGGTCACGCCATGGAAGGCATTGGTGAAGCACAAAATGTTATTGCGCGATTTCACCAAGCGAGCCAATTTTAGTGCGGCTTCCACGGCATTGGTGCCGGTAGGGCCGGTGAACTGAATTTTATAGTCCAGACGGCGCGGTTTCAAAATCGTGCGCTCAAAAGTCTCAATGAACTCGCGTTTGGCTTGGGTAGCCATGTCGAGGCCATGCAAAATCCCATCTGCTTGCAGGTACTCAATGAGTGCTGCCTTCAGTTTAGGATGGTTGTGGCCATAGTTCAGGCTGCCCGCACCCGCGAAAAAATCGAGGTAATCGCGACCGTCTTCATTAGTAATGTGGCTGCCGACCGCACGCGCAAACACCGTGGGGTAGCTGCGAACATACGAGCGGACTTCCGACTCTAGTCGATCAAAAATGGCTAATGGCATGGTTATTTCTCCAGTTGATTATGTAGGCTGTCGGCAAGTGGGGCAGGAAATGGCCCTATACGAAACAGTTGTTCAGGTTCGTGGCCCTGAGTGCCAAACAATTCGGCGTTAAATTTGGTCGAAATGGTCAGCGGGCAGTTCAGTCGCTCGGCCAGTTTCGTGAATAAGCGTGCGGAGGCGGTATTACTTGGACTCACCGTGGTCTCAAGAAAGCTCACATCGCGACATGAAGGGCGTGCCAGCAGGCCGGCTAATAAGGTCAGTGCCAAGCCTGTGCCGCGATAGCGTTCGGCACACACGACTTGCCAGACAAATAAGGTGTCGTGCTGCTTGGGCGGGATATAGCCGGAGATATAGCCGGCTAAAATATCGCCTTCTTCGGCCAAAATGCAGGTCTCGGCAAAGTGCCAGCTATGCAGCAAGTACGAGTAGCACGAGTTCAAATCGAGCGGTGGAGATTGCTCAATGAGCTCAAAAACGCGCAGACCATCGGCTTGTTCGGGTTGGCGTAGCGCTAGCGTGTGGGCGGCGACTATGGGTGTTTTTAGGGCGGATGTCATGGGCGTCCTCGGTAGTGGCAAGCGTTACTCGGGCGGCTCGGGATGAATGGGCTCGACGGCCAAAATAGCGGAGGCGTCGATGTTGCTGGCACCAAACAAGCTAACCAAGCGCTCCAGTGAGAGCGCGATAGTGGCCTGCTCAAGCTCGGGCATAGTGCTCAGGCCATCAGCCAAGCGCGACTGCAAGGGAAATGGCGATTGCGTGGCGAGGACTTTACCCTCAGGCGTAATCGCGACATGAACTTGGCGGCGGTCGTCTTGTGAGCGAGTGCGAGTGACCATGCCTTTTTGTTCGAGGCGGTCAATCACGCCCACCGTGGTGCTGGGGCTCAAGTCCAAGCTTTGGCTTAGTGTTTTCACTGGCATCGCACCATGCTTTTCCAGCGCGAGTAGCGCAATGAGCTGGGGCGTGGTGATGTCTTGCTTGCCCTGCAGCTGTTTGGAATGCATATCGACGGCACGAATAATTCGGCGTATCGCTCGTAAAATGCGCACTTCGTAGTCCGGGAGTTCGTGGTCAGGATTCATTAAATATTAGTTCTTAGTGAAATCGTTTGAGTAGAAATCATTTCTAGTGTTACTATTTTGGCCTCAAAAGTCAAGCCTTGGTGCCCGTGTGTTCCCTATCGATCAACTGCTGTTTTTCTTCGCGCTGCTCAATCCCTTCCTATTAAGCCTGTATTTAATTGACCTCATGGTCGCCATGCCGAGTCGACAATTTGCGCGTGTTCTAACGCGTGGCGTGATCATGGGCGGTGCGGTGTTTTCTTTGTTTGCGCTGACCGGCGAGGGACTATTTACCAATCTCTTGCACGTCAAATTTGCCTCCTTCCAAATTTTCGGCGGCATATTATTCCTGCTCGTGGGCATACGCTTCTTCTTTGAAGGTGTGAGTGCGTTGAGTGGCTTGCGTGGCGATCCTGAGCATGTCGCTGGCTCCATCGCGATGCCGTTTCTGATTGGCCCAGCGACAGTCTCGGCGGCTATTCTCATGGGCGCATCGATACCGAAATGGCATGCGGTGGGCGTGGTGTGGTTAACCTTATTAATGATGGTTATTGGCCTGCTGGCACTAAAGTTCATCCATGATCGCGTGCGGGTGAAAAGCGCACAGCTGGTCGATCGCTATGTCGAAATCACTGGTCGGGTGTCGGCTTTGGTCATCGGTACCTATGCAATTGAGATGCTGGCGCAGGGCATTGGTCGCTGGGTCGCCGTCATGTAAGCAATTGCCGTGATAGTCGGCATCAGCGACAATACCGCCCCGCGCGGCGTGCTTTCGCCGCGCAGCCATATTTTTGCCCGCCGACTGGAGTGCCCTGCATGCCCGCGCAGCCTTTAAATCAACGCCATTACGCCAATGCCATCCGTGCGCTCGCCATGGACGCCGTCCAGCAAGCGAACTCCGGTCACCCCGGTGCGCCAATGGGCATGGCCGACATTGCCGAAGT
>JBDSQT010000125.1:0-17559 GCA_039929665.1 Paraperlucidibaca sp. | reverse complement strand
CAGGCGCGCTACCGGACTGCGCTATACCCCGAACATCGTTTGCTGACTGGCCAATTAGCCTGTCGACTTACGAGGCCGCATATTACGAACCCACACGCGGGTCGTCAACAGAAAAAACGCCGCAATCTGTTCGATTGCTTAAACTTTCGCCCAAAGGCGCTTGGTCTTTTATTCTGCCACGCATTCTCTATAATGCTGTCCCTTGATTTTGCAGTCTTGCGCTGCGAGCCCATTTATTTCCCGTGAATCACATAAGTCTTGAGGTTGTCATGCAAGTCACTGTTGAAACCATCTCCAATCTGGAGCGCCGCGTTAAAGTTGTTGTGCCGGCCACAAAAATTGATCAAGACGTGAATGCTCGCGTGGCGAAAGCAGCTCGCACCATTCGTATGGACGGCTTTCGTCCGGGTAAAGTGCCGCTATCTGTTGTGCAAAAGCGCTTTGGTGAATCGATACGCCAAGAAGCCTTGGGCGAAATCATCCGTGACAGCTTTTATGAAGCCGTGACGCAAGAGAAGCTCAATCCAGCCGGCTACCCGAGCATTGAAGAAGTTAGCGATAAGGCCGGCGAAGACTTGTCCTTCACCGCCGTGGTTGAAGTCTATCCAGAAATTACCTTGGGCAACTTCGCTGACATCAGCGTTGAGCGTCCGGTGGTTGATATCGGCGAAACTGATATCGATGAAATGATTGAAAGCCTGCGCAAACAGCGCGCAAGCTTTGAAGACAGCGCTGACGCTGCCGCCGATAGCGACAAAGTTTTAGTGGATTTTGCTGGCAGCATTGATGGTGAGGCTTTTGACGGTGGCACCTCGAGCAACTTTGAGTTGGTTCTCGGCTCAGGCCGCATGATTCCAGGTTTCGAAGATGGCGTTGTGGGTATCAAAGCCGGTGAAGAGCGCGACATTAACGTGACTTTCCCAGCCGACTACCAAGCAGAAAATCTGCGCGATAAAGCCGCTGTGTTCAAAATCACTGCACACAAAGTGCAAAAGCAAGCACTGGCAGAGATTGATGAGACGTTCTTGAAAGCCTTTGGTGTCACCGATGGTGGCGTTGCTAAACTGCGTGAAGACGTGGCGAAAAACATGGCGCGCGAACTCAAGCAAGCGGTAAAAAACAAAGTCAAAACGCAAACCATGGATCAGCTCTTGGCTGCGCATAGCATTGATGCACCGAAAGCGTTGGTGGCTGGTGAGATCGAGCGTCAGCGCAACGCCATGTTCCAGCAGTTTGGTGGTGCTAGTGCCAAACTAGATCCCAAAATGTTGCCTGATGACTTGTTTACCGAACAGGCCACACGCAGCGTAGCGCTGGGTCTGCTAATCAGCCAGATCATCAAAGATAAAGCCATTGTTGTTGATGCCGTGCGTGTGCGCGCGGTGGTTGCTGAAGTGGCTGAGTCCTATGAGTCACCAGAAGAAGTCATCAGCTACTACATGGGTAATAAAGAGCAATTAGCTCAAGTGGAAGCGATGGTCTTGGAAGATCAAGTGATTGACTGTGTATTGGCTGAGGCAAAAGTCACTGAAGCCGCGGCTAAATACACCGATGTGGTACGTCCACAACGCTAAGCCTTAGAAAACAGCGGTAGCGTGGTCTTGACCTCGCGCCACGCACGACCGACACTCCCGACGTATGCGTTTGACTGCTCGGGAGTGTTTGTTTGTGCACCTGTTCCATAAGCCCCGGTGGTCGTCCTCTTATTTTTGATTGTTTAAGGCAGGATATCCATGCGATTTGAACAACCCAGTGCCAGCGACATTCGTAACCTCGGTCTAATTCCGATGGTGGTTGAGCAGTCTGCTCGTGGTGAGCGCGCTTACGATATTTACTCGCGCCTATTGCAAGAGCGTGTGATCTTTTTGGTTGGCCCTGTTGAAGACAATATGGCTAACTTGATTGTCGCGCAGATGTTGTTTTTGGAATCGGTAAACCCCGACAAAGACATCAATCTTTACATCAATTCGCCCGGTGGTTCGGTTACCGCCGGCATGGCGATTTTCGACACGATGAATTTCATCAAGCCCGATATCTCGACCATTTGTATCGGTCAGGCGGCGTCAATGGGCGCTTTCCTGCTTTCTGCCGGTGCTAAGGGCAAGCGTTATGCGCTGCCGAACTCACGCGTGATGATTCATCAGCCGCTGGGCGGCTTCCAAGGCCAGGCCTCGGATATTGCCATCCACGCGCAAGAAATTTTAAAAATCAAACAACTGCTTAATGAGTTATTGGCACTTCATACTGGCCAACCCTTAGAGCGTATTGAGCGCGATACTGATCGTGATAATTTCATGACAGCCGCTGATGCCAGCGCTTATGGTTTGATCGATGAAGTCCTCACTAAACGCCTTTAATCTGCAGCCACTGAGAGAAGTAGCATGACCGAAGAAAAACGCGGCGGTGACAGCAAATTGCTCTTTTGTTCTTTCTGCGGAAAGAGCCAGCATGAAGTGCGCAAGCTCATTGCTGGGCCGTCTGTGTATGTCTGCGATGAATGCGTGGATTTGTGCAATGACATCATCCGTGAAGAAGTCCAAGACAAAAAGGATGAGCAAGCCAGCGACAAGTTACCCACACCTCGCGAGCTAAAAACCACGCTCGATGATTATGTGATTGGCCAAGATCAGGCTAAACGCGTGTTGGCGGTAGCGGTGTATAACCACTACAAACGCCTGCGCGTGGGTAAGAAAAAAGTTCAAAACAGTCGTCAAAGCACTGAAGTGGAGCTGACGAAAAGCAATATCTTGCTGATCGGCCCAACCGGCTCGGGAAAAACCTTGCTCGCGCAGACTTTGGCACGGGTGCTTAATGTGCCGTTTACCATGGCCGATGCGACAACCCTGACCGAAGCTGGCTATGTCGGTGAGGATGTTGAAAACATCATCCAAAAACTTCTACAAAACTGCGATTACGATGTTGAGAAAGCGCAGACCGGTATTGTCTATATTGACGAGATCGACAAGATTTCGCGTAAAAGCGATAACCCATCCATCACTCGCGATGTCAGCGGTGAGGGTGTGCAGCAGGCCTTGCTAAAGCTTATCGAGGGCACGGTTGCCAGTGTGCCGCCACAGGGCGGTCGTAAGCACCCACAGCAAGAGTTCCTGCAGGTCGATACCGCTAATATCTTGTTCATTGTTGGTGGTGCTTTTGCCGGCCTCGACAAAGTCATTCAGCAGCGCTCAGAGCCTGGTGGCATCGGTTTTAACGCCTTGGTGAAAAGTCAGTCGAAAACGCCGAGCACGGGCGAGCTATTTAAAACCGTCTTGCCCGAAGATTTGGTGAAGTTTGGTTTGATTCCAGAGTTCGTTGGCCGTTTGCCTGTCATCGCTACCTTGGGTGAGCTTGATGAGTCGGCGCTGGTACAGATTTTGACTGAACCAAAAAATGCGCTGACCAAGCAATACGCTAAACTTCTCGAGATGGAAGGTGTGCAGCTCGAGTTTCGCCCCGAGGCTTTGAAGGCGATTGCGGTGAAAGCCTTAGCACGCAAAACTGGCGCGCGTGGTTTGCGTTCTATCCTTGAAGGCATTTTGCTCGATACCATGTATGAGCTGCCATCGCTGGAAGGCGTCAGCAAAGTACTCATCGATGAGAAAGTCGTACAAGGTGAGACTGAACCGCTTTTGGTCTATGACAACATCGAGCCGGCGCGCGTTATGCCCGAGTAACGATGAGCTGATCTGATTAAAAAAGGGGCAGTCGCCCCTTTTTTATGGTCTTTTTTCACCTTTTTGCAATGTCCACCTTGTAATACACGCCAGTGCACCCCCATAAAGTAAGCATTAGATTAGCGTCAGCTTGACTGCTTAGGGAGCACTTCATGGCCGCAAAAAAACTGCACTTACCGTTGCTGCCACTGCGCGATGTAGTGATTTATCCGCACATGGTCATTCCTTTATTTGTCGGTCGTGAGCGCTCCATTGCCGCGCTTGATCAAGCCATGGCCACCGATAAGCACATTTTCTTAGTGTCTCAGCGCGATGCTGGCGAAGACGATCCTAGCCAAGACGGGCTGTACTCGATTGGCACGGTAGCGAATATTCTGCAGCTGCTGAAGCTACCTGATGGCACGGTGAAGGTCTTGGTCGAAGGCCAGCGCCGTGGCGTGCTTAAGTCGCTCTCTGAGCACGAAGAAGCCTATATCGCGGAGATTACTGAAGTGCCCATTGAGGATCTTGCTAAGCAAGAGTCTGAGGTGTTGGCGCGTACGCTGCTCAACCAGTTTGACCAATACGTGAAGCTCTCGAAAAAAGTCGCTAATGAGGTACTTACCTCGGTTGCCGGCATCGAAGATCCTAGTCGTTTGGCTGATACCATTGCTGCGCATCTGACGCTGCGCTTGGAAGAGAAACAGGCAATCCTAGACATCCTGCCCGTACAGCAGCGTGTTGAGCATCTGATGGCGCAGATGGAGTCGGAAATCGACATCCTCAAGGTCGAGAAGCGTATTCGCGGCCGCGTTAAAAAACAGATGGAAAAAAGCCAACGTGAGTATTATTTGAATGAGCAAATCAAAGCCATTCAAAAAGAGCTGGGCGATTTAGGCGAAAGCGAAGATGAGCTCAGCGAAATCGAGCAGCGTATTCTGAAGGCCGGCCTACCTGCTGAGGCGCGCAAAAAAGTCGATAGCGAGTTGCGTAAATTACGCCAAATGTCGCCGATGTCGGCCGAGGCGACGGTGGTTCGCAGCTATATCGATTGGATGCTTGGCGTGCCATGGAAAAAGCGCAATAAAATCCGCATCGATTTGAAGCAGGCACGGGATATTTTAGATGCCGATCACTTCGGTTTAGACGAGGTCAAAGACCGCATTCTTGAGTACCTTGCCGTGCAGTCGCGCGTTAAGCAGCTTAATGGTGCAATCTTGTGCTTGGTCGGTCCGCCAGGTGTTGGTAAGACGTCCTTGGGTCAGTCGATCGCGAAAGCAACGAACCGTCAGTTTGTCCGTATGGCCTTGGGCGGCGTGCGTGATGAGGCTGAAATTCGCGGCCATCGCCGTACTTATATTGGCTCTATGCCAGGCAAGTTGATCCAGAAAATTTCTAAAGTGGGCGTCCGTAACCCACTGTTTTTGCTTGATGAAATCGACAAGATGGGTTCTGACATGCGCGGTGATCCGTCATCGGCATTGCTCGAAGTACTCGATCCTGAACAAAACAAAGCCTTTAACGATCACTACCTTGAAGTCGATTATGACTTATCAGAAGTGATGTTTTTGTGTACTGCCAACTCGATGAATATCCCCGCGCCGTTACTCGACCGTATGGAAATTATTCGTCTGCCTGGCTACACCGAAGATGAAAAAGTCGCCATTGCCCGTCAATACTTAGTGCCTAAGCAGCTTGCTGCAGCGGGCTTAAAAGATGCTGAGCTGGCTATTGCTGAGTCGGCTTGCCGTGACATCGTGCGCTACTTCACCCGCGAAGCTGGTGTGCGTGCGCTTGATCGTGAAATCGCCAAACTCTGCCGCAAGGTCGTGAAATCTTTGGTGATGGGTACGCATAGCGGGATGATCACTATTGAGGCTGAGCAGCTCGAAGATTACTTAGGCGTGCATAAGTTCAATTATGGCAAAGCCGAAGCGGAAAACCAGGTGGGTCAAGTCACCGGCTTAGCGTGGACACAGGTCGGCGGCGAATTGCTGACCATTGAGGCTATCGCGGTGCCGGGTAAAGGCGGGCAGGTGATGACCGGCTCACTAGGCGATGTGATGCAAGAGTCGATCCGTGCGGCGAGCACCGTGGTGCGCTCGCGTTCGCGCGTGTTGGGTATAAGTGCTGAGCTATTTGAGAAGCGCGATATTCACATTCACATGCCAGAAGGCGCGACGCCGAAAGATGGTCCCAGCGCAGGCATCGGTATGTGCACGGCATTGGCCTCGGTGCTCACTGGCATTCCCGTGCGCGCCGATGTTGCGATGACCGGTGAGATCACCCTACGCGGCCAAGTATTGCCGATTGGTGGCTTGAAAGAAAAGCTTTTGGCGGCGCATCGCGGGGGTGTACGCACGGTTATTATTCCTGAAGAAAATGCCCGTGACTTGAAGGAAATTCCAGACAATGTGAAGGCCGCGCTGGAGATCATTACGGTGAAATGGATAGATGAAGTGTTGGCGATTGCCCTCACTCAACCACCGATTCCGCTCACTGAGGAGGCCTATGCTGCCGGGCTTGCCCAAGTCGAAAAGCGTGATTTACCCGCGGCTAGTCGTCATTGATGGTCGCTAAACCTACTTTTTTTGGATTCTCACGCGCATTTCGTAGAGTTTTGCTTGACCCTGCGGACAAGGGCGTTTAAAAATCGATGCACTTGAGTAGATCGCCTTGTTTTGCTCGCGTAAGCTAAAAACCACAACAAAGAATTTTCGTTTTAGTTAAAGGGGACATCCTGTGAATAAGTCTGAATTAATCGACCGTATTGCCGAAGCTGCTAACCTGACCAAAGCAGATGCTGGCCGTGCCCTTGATGCCACCGTGGGTGCTGTGACTGCAGCCTTGAAGTCTGGCGATGCAGTGACCTTGGTTGGCTTTGGTACGTTTGCGGTGAAAGAGCGCGCAGCGCGCACCGGCCGTAACCCACAAACCGGTAAAGAAATTGCAATTGCTGCATCAAAAACGCCATCGTTTAAAGCCGGTAAAGGCTTGAAAGATGCAGTGAACAGCTAAGATTTGCTGAGCTGTTTTGCGTTACCGGAAAGCGCGCCCTAGTCGGCGCGTTTTTTTCTTTAAGCCTTAAATGGCGAAGTAGAGGCATGACACGTCAATGGATGCGTTTCGTAATATGGTGAAGGGCTGGCTAGGTAAGTTTTTACTGGCACTGCTATCAATTCCCTTTATTTTCTTCGGCGTTGAAACCTATTTTGGTGGCGGCGCTGAGCCCACGGTCGCTGAAGTTGCTGGCGAACCTATTACCCAGCGTCTACTTGATCGTGCGGTGGAGAACCAACGCCAGCAGTTGATTGCGCGTTTGGGTCCGGATGCCGTACTGACATCGCAGCAACAAGCTGAGCTGCGTAAAACCGTACTCAATAGCTTGGTGCAACGCGAACTTCTGCTGAAATCAGCACGCGATGCCGGCTATCGTGTCTCGGACGAGTCCGTGCAGCAACTCATCCGCGAAACCCCAACTTTCCAAGAAAATGGTCAATTCTCGGGTGAGCGATATGTGCGTGTGCTAGCGCAAATTGGCGAAACACCAACGACATTTCCTGCGCGTGCGCGTCAAGAGATTCTTATCTCACAGCAGGTATCGGGCTGGCTGCAAAGTAGCTTTGTCACCGGTGCAGAGCTAGATGCATTAACTCGTCTCGACACGCAAATGCGCACTGTGCGTTATGGCGAAATTCCTGCAAGTCGTTTTAGTGCCGCAGTGACCGTGTCCGATGCAGATATCGAAGAGGCTTATGCGAAAGCATCGACACGCTTCCAGCAGCCTGAGCGTGTTGCCGTGCAGTACATCACCATAGATCGCTCACGCTATCTAACCGATGCCAAAGTCACGCCTGAGGCTATTAAAGCGCGCTATGACCTGCGTGTGGCGGCCTTGAGTGGTGCTGAGCAGCGTCAAGCGTCACACATTCTCATCGCGATTGATGACAAGACCAATGACGCCGCGGCGAAGAAGCAAGTCGAGGCCATTGCCGCTGAGCTAAAGGCCGGTGCTGACTTTGCTACGATCGCGAAAGCGCAGTCGAAAGATCCTGGCTCAGCGGCGCAAGGCGGCGATTTAGGTTTTGCTGGCAAGGGCATGTTTGTACCTGAGTTTGAGCAAGCTCTGTTTGCTTTGAAGCAAGCTGGTGATGTCTCGTCAGTGGTGAAAACCCCCTTTGGTTATCACCTGATCAAGCTCACGGCGATTCGTTCTGAAGCACCACCAAGCCTGGCGTCATTGGAGCAGACATTGGCCAGTGAAGTGCGCCAAGCGCAGGCCGATGATGCTTACAACAAGGCTGTGGAAAGCTTAGATGCCAAGGTTTATGAAGCATCTGATTTGATAGAGCCTGCTAAAACGGCGGGTTTGAGTATTGAGCAATCGCCTGTGTTTGATCGTCGCGGTGGCGAAGGCGTGCTGGCTGAGCGCAAAGTCGTTGAGGCAGCTTTTAATGATGAGCAAACGAAAGATCGTCGTAACTCAGGCGCCATCACATTAAAAGATGGCCGCACGGTGTGGCTGCATGTATCGCAATATATTGCTGCGCGTAAGCAACCCTTGAATGAAGTGAAGGCGTTGCTGACAGCGGAGTTAGGCACGCAGAAAGCCTTGGCGAAAGCCATGGAGCAGGCGCAAGCATTGGTTAAGCGCAGTGCCGGCGAGCCTGAGTCAGCGTGGTTAGCGGACGCTCAGGTGAGCATGACGGCGGCTGGTGCTTTAACGCGCAATAGTCGGCAGCTTGACCCTGAGTTGCTCAGTGCTATTTTCCGCGCACCAGCGCCTAATAAAGGTGCTCTGCAATGGGCTGCTTTCAAGCTAAAAGATAGTGTCGCGCTGGTGCAAGTTACCTCGGTGAGTGCTAAGTCAGCGTTGGTAGGCCCTGAGCGTCAGGTGACACAAGGTTTGCTGGCGCAGAATCAGGGCCAGCAAGAGTTGCAAGATACCTTAGCGCTATTACGTGAGGAAACTAAGGTGACGATTAAGCCTGTAGCTTCTGCCGAGTAAGCAGCACGGCTACAGCGTTTTCGCAGATATAAAAAAGCCCGTACTTGCGGGCTTTTTTATACGCAAAAGTAGGCGATTATTGGCGAGTTTCGATGCGTTCAATACGGCCATAGGCATCGTGGTGCACAACGCAGATGCGAGCCGCTTGGCCTTGCTCAATACTTTCTTGCGATAGCCCGAAGTAGCTAGCGCTGGCTTGCAGCGTATGTGCTGTCGGTTGCACGCTCACCTTACGCTTGGGCAGCAATGACCACAGCATGAGTAAGCCCGCCGCGCCGGCCACAGAGACTAAGCCCTCTAGGCTAAGTGTGCCGGTGTAGAGGAACTTGGTGCTGGTTGGACGAAACATGACGCTCCAGTTATGTAGCCAGCCGATGAGGCCGGCAATCGGTCGCCAAAGATAAAACCATACACCCCATAACAGCGCCGTAAAGGTATCGGACAGCACGCGTTGATGCCAGTGTAGCTGACGGCGTAAATCGATGATTAGGGAGTTATTACTGGCCATGGTGAGACTCGTCAGTGGGGGTGATTGACGCTGGGCGTACGCCACGATCTGGGCTGACCCAGCGTGCGCGTTGACCTGTGCGGCGAAACAAAACTTTGGGGAAGGCGACAATGGTGGAGAGCGTGGTGATTATCCAAAACACCAGTGGATACCACACCATCCAGTAATAGTTGCGGCCCAACCCTTGGTCATAGCGACTATCCATCCACTTACTAACGGCGAACTGAAATAAGCAGGTGGCACCGAGAATGGCACTACTCCATTGCGGAATAAGCGGTGAGTTCATTGGCGCTAGTATGCCAGTCGGTAGAATCAGTGATAGCAGCCACACGATGCATAGCAGAGCCAGTAGATAGGACCACAGCAGGCTCAAGCAGAGCTCTATCATTAGCGGCCACAGGTGATTTTGGCTTGGGCGCACGAGCACATCGAGATTCTTCAGCAAAACTTGCGCGCCGCCCATGGCCCAGCGTAAGCGTTGTTTCCATAGGCCGGCGAGCGTTTCGGGCATGAGTATCCAGACGAGGGCGTTAGGCTCGAAACGCACATCCCAACCTGAGCGTTGCAACTTCCACGTCACATCGATGTCTTCGGTCAGCATGTCGGCGCTCCAGTAACCGACTTGATGCACCGCCGATTTACGAAACGCGGTGATCACGCCTGATACCGTGAATAAGCGGCCAAAGGTGCGTTGAGCTCGTTTAATCATGCCGACAATGGAGGAGAACTCGCCCACTTGAATACGTCCGAGCAAGGTTGAGCGATTGCGTATGCGCGGATTGCCGGTGACAGCAGCGACGCGCGGATCTTCGACAAAGTGCCGAACCATCCAATGTGCGGCGTGCGGGTCGAGCAAGGCATCGCCATCGATACCAATTAATATCTCGTGCTTTGCGAGTAGACAGCCGGCCTGTAAAGCCATGGCCTTGCCTTGGTTTTGCGCCAAATGCACCACGCGTAATCGGGGGTGCAAAGCGGCCATACGATCTAGCACTTGTGCGGTGTTGTCGGTGCTGCCGTCATTAATGGCAATGACTTCAAATTCGGGATAGTTCAGTTGCAGCGCATGGGTGAGTGTTTCCTCGGCGTTATCGCCCTCATTAAAGCAGGGGATTAAGACGCTGACCGGCGGCGAGTTTGCCATCACATGAGGTTGGTCGAATGGTGTTTGGCCACGCTCGAAGCGCCAATAAAAAATCGCCGCGCCCAGCATCCATAACAGTGACATATACAGTGGGTAATAGAAGACAAAGGCGAGCGCCGTGTCCGCAATATCCCGTAGAAACGACACATCAGTCTGTATGGCCATTATTCAGCGAGGCTCGATTTGGCATCAAACGCCGGCTTTAGTAGGGCAGGATCGGGGGTGTTATTAATAAAGTTGTCAGGGTAATAACCGACATGTTTGGCCCCTAAGCGATAGAGCAGGGCAACAGTGTCGGCTAATTCTTGCGATGGAATGGCTTGGTTGGTACGCCAGTTCGTCGCCTGTAGCTCAAAGACGACACGATTCATTGCGCCTGGCACCTCTTTTACGCGCGCCACTAAGGCCTCGTAAAATGCCGTGGGGTCGGCTGCTTGCTCCATATAAGGCATGGCCATGATGGCGGTGAAGTCATAGCTTGCTAAGGAGTTGCGTAAGGCTTGCGAGTACCATGTCTCTGAGTGTGGGTTTAGAACGACCTGCGCATACAAATTGCGTGCTGTTTTCAACTCCGGCTGTTCTTCGCGGACAACACTCGTTAGTTCTTTGGCAAAGTTATCTAGCCAGTGCGTTTTTAGGATAGTCCAACGCGTTAAAAGCTCGTCATTCTGGCGAATATCGGCCAGTGATGTGGGTAGGCCCCAATGCTTATAGGTGGCTAAAGCGTCTGGGCTAGCATCTTCATAATCACTGAGCGTGACATCGTCGTGAAATAATAGGCCGGAGATCGGTACCGTACGCGAAAGGTCTTGATAGATATCGCGAATAATCTGACGCGCGCGCGGCGAAAAAGGTGAGAGCCGGTGATAGCCCATGACGACATGGTCATCGTTATTGTCGGAGTGCGCGGTTTGTGTGACGACAAGATCATTAGCCGCTGGATTAGTGACGGGTAGATCAAACGCCAACATCGGCATCCAGGCATAGACACGTTTGGCCTTGGTGCGAGTGGTTATTTGCCAGACGACACGATTAAATAAATCGGCGCGCATGGGCAAATGTCGATTGGGGAAGTACAGCGCATCGGCTGAGCCATTACCATCTGGGTCGGCAAAGGCTTGCACATAGATGGTATTGACGCCCATTTGTTGTATGCGATCGAGTAGATGCCCGAGGTTGCGCTCTTGCTGTGCGGGGTCGGGGTCGTAGACATTGTCGAGATCGACATGCATGATTTTCGCGGACCGATCGTTGTCGGTGAGATGGCGCTGACGGATACTAATTTCACGCGCTAAGCTCGCCGGTGTCATCGGGCCGTCCATCAACACGCGGCGTAAACGATTCATCGGCACCGCTGCGGCATTCGGGCCATCGTCTAGCGTGAAGGTGATGGGCATGCCTACTTTGGCAGCCATGGCACGGGTGGTCGCGTTATGGCTGCCATAAGGCCAGACCATGATGCGCGGCGCCTTACCTAGCCTGCTCTTTAGTAAGCGACTGTTGTGCTTTAGGTCACTCAATACGCGTGCTTGATAGCTCGCTTCAGATTCGTAGCGTTGTGTTGCTGAGTCATATAGGCGAGTGGTCGCCGCGGGCTCTTTATTGCCCTGCGGGTTGCCAATCATGCCGCGATGCAGGGCGTAGCTGTGGCTGGCCACCTCGACCAAACCACTGTCTTGCATTTCGCGAATTTCTGACCAACTCAGCAGGTCTTTGCGCGGAATTTTTCGGCCGTCGAAATCGACGCTGTCTTGCTCTTCCAACCAGCTCCCGACCAAGGCCACTACGGCTGGCGCATTAAACATTTTTAGCAGCGGATAGACCTGTGTGTATACCGACTGATAGCCATCATCAAAGCTCAGCAATACCGCCTTTTCTGGCAATGCTTTAGTGCCAGCTCGATCCGCGAGCACATCATCCATGCTAACAAAGTGATAGCCGTTATTTTTCAACCAATCGAGGTGGCGAACCAGTTGTGTTGGCGTCACCGTATAGCCGGCGTCGAGTGCTTCTGAACGCTCAGATATTTCGTGATAGCAGAGGATGGTCAGATCGTTGGATGCGGCGAGTAGCGTGTTTGACCAAAACAGAGGGGCAAGGATGGCCACTAGCCATAAGGTGATGTGACGCAACCGAGAGTAGCCCAGCGCATGCATGATAAAGGTCCAGTGAGTATAGCTGTACAAGAAGCGCGCATTGTACTCAGGCGATATACACAGGAAGTGGCAAATACGCTTTATGACAAAAGTTTAATCTAGTAACAAAAAGCCGTGCGAAGCGTTGGCTAGGCACGGCTTATGGAACGCAGCTGGCGTTGAAGCTTAAGGCTTACAGGGAATCCATTGCTGGCATGGCAACCGTGTTAAAGCCACCGTCGACATAGAGAATCTCACCGGAAATGCCCGAGGCTAAGTCTGAGCACAGAAACGCTGCGGCATTGCCGACTTCGGCGATAGTGACGTTGCGACGCAGCGGTGTGGCGGCCTCGTTATAGGAGAGCATTTTGCGGAAGTCTTTGATGCCGCTTGCCGCTAACGTGCGGATCGGGCCCGCCGAGATGCCATTCACACGGATGCCATCGGGGCCCATGCTGGCGCTTAAGTAACGCACATTGGCCTCCAGCGAAGCCTTCGCCAAGCCCATGACGTTGTAGTTTGGTACCACACGCTCAGAGCCTTGGTAGGTCAAAGTCAGCAAGCTGCCGCCACGACCGGTGAGCATGGGTTTGGCGGCTTGGGCTAGCGCGCTAAAGCTGTAGGAGCTGATGTCGTGAGCGATGCGGAAGCCTTCGCGCGTGGTGACATCGACGTAGTTGCCTTCGAGCTCATGACCGGGCGCGTAGCCAACGGAGTGCACCACCACATCAAGGCCATCCCAGCGCTTGCCAAGTTCGGTAAAGACCGCGCGAATTTCGTCATCGGAAGCGACATCGCAGGGAAAGGTGAGGCTGGAGCCGAAGTGTTCAGCAAAGCCTTCGACACGGCCGCGTAGTTTTTCGTTTTGATAGCTAAAGGCTAGCTCGGCGCCTTCGCGATGCATGGCCGTGGCGATGCCGTAGGCGATGGAAAGTTTGCTGGCGAGGCCAACAATGAGTACGCGCTTACCGCTCATCATGCCCATGATTTCTCCTTGAAGTGACGACTAAAAAAGTGCATCGAGTATAGGGCTAAAACCGCACAGCGTGCATGGCACCTTAGGCGGGCAGGTCGGCCACCAAGGCCTTTGTATAGGGCTTTTGCGGCGCTTGAAATATTCGCTCACAATCCCCTTGCTCAATCACGCGGCCATCGCGCAGGACGATCAGGCGATGACATAGGGCGCGCACCACGGCTAAATCGTGGCTGATAAATAGCATGGCGATGCCATGTTCGGCTTGAATGCGTCGCAGTAGCTCAACGATTTCGCCCTGTGTGTGGCGGTCTAGAGCAGAGGTCGGCTCATCGAGAATTAATATCGCAGGTTTTAAAATCAGTGCTCGCGCCAAGGCGATACGCTGGCGCTGACCACCAGAAAATTCATGCGGATAGCGATGGCGCGTCTCGGGGTCGAGACTGACCTCACACAAGGCAGCAATGACTTGAGCCTCAACCGCCTGTTTGGATAGTTTTTGGTGCGCTAGCAAACCCTCGGCAACGATGTCGGCGACTGTTAAGCGCGGGCTTAAGCTGCCAAAGGGGTCTTGAAAAACCATTTGCAGCTGCGCGCGGGCTTCGCGTAGTTCTCGACCGCTGAGCGCTAGCCAGTCGCGGCCTAGCACCACCACGCGACCCTGTGCCGGCGTGAGGCGTAGCAGTGCCGCAGCGAGACTGGACTTGCCGGAGCCCGACTCACCCACAATGCCCAGCGACTCGCCTTGGCGCAATGACAAGCCCAGCTGATCGACCGCCTGATGCCAAGCGGTAATGCCACCCCACCACGCCTGCTGGCGCGGATAGCGTACTGATAGTTGGCTCACGCTTAGAATGGTTTTCGCCGTATCAGGCAGTGTGGCTTTAGGCGCTGGTGTGAAGGGCTGCAAGAGCTTTTTCGTATAGGCCTGTGAGGGTCTGCTAAATAACTCGGAGGTGCTCGCCGACTCGATGACGCGGCCGGATTGCATAACCATGACGCGGTCGGCGTAGCGCCGCACCTGCGGCAGATTATGACTGATGAATAAAATGCTTAAATTTCGGCTTTTCTGCAGAGACTTGAGCAGGTCCAAAATTTGCGTTTGCAGCAGGGCGTCGAGTGCCGTTGTTGGTTCATCGGCAATCAGCAGTTTTGGCGAGTTAGCCAGCGCCATGGCGATGACTACGCGCTGGCGCTGGCCACCAGAAAGCTCATGTGGCCAGGCTTTTAAACGCCGCTCGGGCTCACCAATGCCAACTTCACGCATCAGGCCGAGGGCTTTTTGCCGCGCAAGGGCAGGCGGTAACGCTTGATGCAGCGTGATGGCCTCGATGAGCTGCTGACCAATGCACTGCAGCGGGTTAAGCGCGCTCAATGGCTCCTGATAGACCATGCCAACACGGCCGCCACGCAGTGTGCGCAGCTCATCTTTTGTGGCCTTGGCTAAGGAGATGCCAGTCACGCTGAGTTCGCCCTGGCTTTGTAGACTCGGCGACAGCAAGCCTAGGCAGGCTAGGGCGGTGAGTGACTTACCTGAGCCCGATTCGCCGACTAAGGCCAGCCATTCGCCGGCCTCTAGGCTCAAGCTCAGGTCATCAACCAAGACCTGCTGAGCATGGCGTATGCTTAAATTGTTGACGCTTAACAGGCTCATCGTGCGACCTCGACATGGCGCGGGTCGAAGGCGTCGCGCAGGCCCTCGCCAATAAACACCAGCAAGCTCAGCAAGATGCTTAAGCTAAAGAAAGCGGTCAGACCTAGCCATGGCGCCTGCAAGTTATTTTTACCCTGCGCGATCATTTCGCCCAACGACGCCGAGCCCGGTGGCAGCCCAAAGCCGAGAAAATCCAGTGAGGTCAGCAGGCCAATGGCGCCGGTGAAAATAAACGGCAGCAGCGTTAGTGTGGTCACCGCGGCATTGGGTAAGACATGACGCCAGACCAGCACGCGTGAGCTCACGCCCATGGCACGCGCGGCGCGCACATAGTCGAGCTGGCGGGTGCGAAGAAACTCAGCGCGCACCAGGCCGCTTAGGTCGGTCCAGCTAAATAGCGTCAGTAGCGCCAGCAGCCACCAGAAGTTTGGAGTCACCAAGCTCGATAAAATAATCAGCATAAACAGTACCGGCAGGCCTGACCAAATCTCGGTAAAGCGCTGGCCAAGCAAGTCTACCCAGCCGCCAAAATAGCCCTGCGCTGCACCCGCCGCGACGCCCAATATCACGGTAGCTAAGGTCAGCAAGCTGGCAAAGGCTAGTGAGGTGCGCACGCCATAAATCAATCGAGCCATGACATCGCGGCCTTGATCATCGGTGCCTAACCAGTTCTCTGCAGTGGGTGGCGAGGGCGTGGGTTCGGCACGTTCAAAATGGATGGTGTCGGCATTGAAGCGAATCAACGGCCAAAGCATCCAGCCATCGGTGTCGATGAGTGCGGCCACTGCCGGGTCGCGATACACCGTGGGCGTGTCAAACTTGCCGCCGTAGTAAGTCTCAGGCTGGTCTTCTAGCATCGGCACAATAAGCTCGCCACGATAGCTCACCAGCAGCGGCTTATCGTTGGCAATGAGTTCGGCACCGAGGGTCAGGGCGAAGACGCCGAGCAATAACCACAGTGACCACCACGCGCGGCGATTGGCTTTAAATTGTGTTAAGCGGCGCTGGGTTAGCGGCGACATAGTCATGCGCCCGCCTTAGAGAAGTCGATGCGTGGGTCTACCCAGCGATAGCATAAGTCGCCTAGCAAGCGCAGCAGCATGCCCATCAGTGTGAATAAAAAAAGGGTGCCAAAAATCACGGGATAGTCGCGGTTAATCACCGATTCATAGCTCAGTAGGCCTAGGCCGTCGAGATTGAAAATAATCTCGATGAGAAACGCGCCGGTGAACAAAATACCAAACAGCGTCGCAGGTAGGCCGGCGATGATGATGAGCATGGCGTTGCGGAAAACATGGCCCCAGAGCACACGGCGTTCGCTGGCACCTTTTGCCCGTGCCGTCAGCACATAGGGCTTTTGCAGCTCTTCGAGAAAGCTATTGCGGGTAAATAGCGTGAGCGTAGCTAGGCCACCTAGCGTCAAGCACAGGGTGGGCAAGACTAAGTGATGCGCATAGTCTAAGGCGCGGGCAAACCAGCCCAGGCTGGCGGCGCCCTCAGACGATAAACCTTGCATGGGAAACCACTGCCAATAGCTGCCGCCGGCGAACACGATGATCAGCAGCAGTGCTAGTAAAAATCCGGGAATGGCATAGGCAACGATGATCGCGCCGCTACTCCAGACATCAAATCGGCCACCAGGGTTGCGCGCCTTACGGATGCCTAGTGGCACGGCAATCAGATAGATTAGTAGCGTGCTCCAAAGTCCCAATGACAGCGACACCGGCAGCTTCTCCAACACCAAGTCAATGACGGGGATGTCACGATAAAAGCTATTGCCCAAATCGAACTGCGCGAACTGCATCATCATGTCCCAAAAGCGTTCAGTGGCAGGCTTATCGAAGCCATATTGCTTTTCAATTTCGGCCACCAGTTCGGCGCTTAGGCCCTGACTGCCGCGATAGCCAGGCGTAGAGGCTGCACTCGCCGCAGATAAATCGCCGGCACTGCCACCAAGCGCGGTTTGTCCGCCAATGCCTTGCAGTTGGGCTAATGAGCGCTCCACCGGGCCACCAGGCGCGGCCTGAATGATTAAGAAGTTAATCAGCAAAATGCCAAAAAGCGTCGGCAACATGAGTGCCAAACGGCGAATGATGTAGCTGGCCATTAGCGCTCCTGTGCTGCTGTTGTTTTTACGGAAACAGGTGTGGAGGATGCGCCTTGCCACCACCAGCTATCGAGGCCTAAGCCATAGCGTGGTGGATTATCGGGCAGGCCGAACAAGTCCCAGCGCGCGACGCGAAAGTAGGGGATGTGAAACTGCGGAATCAATAACCAGTGCGCGCGCAATACGCGGTCTAGTGCGTGCACCTCAGTGACCAAGTCTGTGCGGCTTTTGGCGCGGGTGATGCGGGTAATCAAGGCATCAACCACGGGTGACTTAAGGCCAACTAAATTACCGCTGCCGGGGGTGTCGGCACTGGCTGAACCCCAGTAACTCCAAAGCTCATTGCCTGGTGACAGCGAGGCTGGTACCCCCGTGAC
>JBDSQT010000124.1:0-2596 GCA_039929665.1 Paraperlucidibaca sp. | reverse complement strand
ACCGCCGAGTCGGTTTTGTTAATGTGCTGACCGCCCGCGCCGCTAGCGCGGTAGGTATCGGTGCGCACCTCAGACGGGTTAATGTCGATCTCGATGTCGTCGTCGATTTCAGGTGAGACGAACACCGCCGAAAATGACGTGTGGCGGCGATTACCCGAGTCAAATGGCGACTTGCGGACTAAGCGATGGACGCCGGTTTCCGTGCGCAACCAGCCAAAGGCGTAGTCACCCTCGACGCGAATAGTGCAGGATTTAATGCCGGCAATTTCGCCATCGGAGACTTCCATCACTTCAGCTTTAAAGCCATGACGATCGATCCAGCGCAAAAACATGCGCATCAGCATGCTCGCCCAATCTTGCGCTTCGGTGCCGCCGGAGCCCGACTGAATATCGATAAAGCAGCTATTGGCATCCATTTCGCCAGAAAACATCCGGCGAAACTCAAGATCGCTAACCAGCTTATCTAGGCCATCTAATTCGCTGGAGACATCGACAAGTGTGTCCTCGTCGTCCTCGCTTACCGCCAAGTCGAGCAGCTCTTTAGTGTCGCCAAGGCCGCTGGTGAGCTGATCAATAGTCAGCACCACGCCTTCGAGCATGCTTCGCTCTTTGCCAATGGCTAGGGCTTTCTCGGGCTCATCCCAGAGCTTGGGATCTTCGAGTTCGCGGGTGACTTCCTCTAAGCGTTCTTGCTTGAGGTCGTAGTCAAAGATACCCCCGGAGCGACTCAGTGCGCTCGGTGAGGTCTTTGATGCGGAGGATGTAAGGATTGATTTCCATGATGCTGATAATGCCGTCGTGTAAAGCGCGGTATTGTAGCGAAAAACGCTCGGCGCTTATAGCGCCTGCATTGCCTCGATGCGCAGCTGCAATGACTGCATGCCACGAAAGCGATTGATATCTAAGCGATAGGCCACGCGTACGCGCTCACATTTGGTGTTCGGCCACAGCGCGCGATCGACACTAAAGGCAATACCATCGATGACGCGATTGCTGTCGGGGTGACAGAGACTAAATTTGATGTGCTTATCTTTTAGCAAACGCTGGTTGAGGCAGAGAAACTCACCCTCAAACAATGGCTCTGGAAATGCCTGACCCCAGGGGCCAGCATCGCGAATCATCTGTGCGGTGTGCTCGCTAAGCTCGTCAGCGCTAAGCTCACCATCGGTGAGCAGCACTGCGTCATAGGTCTCAGGCGGCACCCATTCACGCAAAGTCTCTTCGAACGCCAGGCGAAATGCCGCGAGCTGCGTACTCGGCAAGCTCATGCCGGCAGCCATCGCGTGACCACCAAAGCGTGTGATGAGGCCAGGATTTTTCGTCGCCATGGCATCGAGTACATCGCGGATATGCACGCCGGGAATCGAGCGCGCTGAACCTTTGAGCTCACTGGGCATTTCGCCATAGGCCGGCGCAAGCGCCGGCGCGAAGGCTACGGTTGGGCGATGGAAACGCTCTTTAATACGCCCTGCCAATAAGCCAATCACGCCCTGGTGCCAGTGCCTATCGTAAAGCACTAAACCCGGCGGTAAATTCTCAGCGCTAATGGTCAGCTCACGCATTGCCGCCATTGCTTCATTTTGCATGCCCGCCTCGATTTCACGACGCTCAAGATTGAGTGCATCAAGGTCTTCGGCCATGCGCTTGGCCTCCGCAGGATCATCGCTGAGCAGGCATTCGATGCCCTCACGCATATCATCCAAACGGCCGGCGGCATTGAGTCGTGGCGCTACGACAAAGCCTAGGTCACTGGCGACCAGACTGGCGATATCGCGCTCGGCGACCTTCAACAAGGCGCTGATGCCGGGGCAGCAACGACCAGCGCGAATACGCGCCAAGCCCTGCTGTACGAGGCGGCGGTTATTGGCATCGAGGGCGACGACATCGGCTACCGTGCCTAGCGCCACGAGATCGAGGTAATTGGCCATATTAGGCTCAGCCACTCCCTGCGCGGCAAACCAGCCATCCGCACGCAAGCGCGTACGCAAGGCCGAGAGCACATAGAACACCACGCCCACGCCGGCTAAGGCTTTGCTGGGAAAGTTGCAGTCGGCTTGGTTGGGGTTAACGATGGCATCAGCCGGCGGCAGCGTAGCACCCGGCAAATGATGGTCGGTAATGAGTACGCGGACGCCAGCGGCTTGAGCCGCCGCCACACCGTCGTGACTGGCGATGCCGTTATCGACGGTGATGATCAGCTGCGGCTGCTTCTCGTTCAGCGCCAGCGCCACGATACCGGGCGTTAAGCCATAGCCATAGGTGAAGCGATTGGGGACAAGATAATCGACGTGCTGCGCGCCCATAGCACGCAAGGCACGTAAGCTCAGCGCGGTGCTAGTGGCACCATCGGCATCGAAATCACCGACAACTAAGATGCGCCATTGTTCACGCAAGGCTTGAACCAGCAGCTCAATGGCAGCGCTTAAACCGTGCAGACTACTCGCAGGTTGCAGTGCGGCTAGCGTGGTGGCCAGCTCAGACTCCGAGCGTACGCCACGAGCGGCATAGAGTCTGGCCAACAGCGGCGGCACATTGGGCAGCTGCACTTGCCCAAGTGCGCGCCGCTGCCAGCGCAGGGGCGCACTCAACGCGGCAC
>JBDSQT010000123.1:0-6015 GCA_039929665.1 Paraperlucidibaca sp. | reverse complement strand
CCAGTGGCAGCGCCAGGACCAAGAGCACCAGCAGCAAAATCCCTCCCGGCTCCAGCGTGATCTGCGTCAGATACTCACGCGTGTGTGGGTTCAGCCAGGCATAGAAGGCGAAGTTCAGCGGCGTCAGCACGGTAGCTGCTAGGCTCGATACGGCGGTCATGCTGACAGAGACGGCAACATTACCGCGCGCCAGCCAAGTCATGATGTTGGAAAAACTGCCGCCTGGGCAGGAGGCAACCAGAATCATGCCCAGCGCCAATTCGGCGTCTATTTTCAGCGCCCAAGTAAATAGACAGGTAGCCAGCGGTAGTAGTAAAAACTGCGCAAAAAGCCCGACCAAGGGCGCGATGGGTGCCCGCGCGATGCGTTTGAAATCTTCCAAGCGCAGGCTCATTGCTACGCCGAACATCATGCAGGCCATGATTAGGTTCAGTACGATCAGGCTGGCCGGGTCGAACTGGATCGCCAGTGCGCCACTCATACGTTGACCTTTGCAGCGGCGGGCACTGCTGGTGACGAGACTTCCAGTTTATCTATATGCGTTTTCAGCGCCTGCAGGTAGGCATCCTTGTTGACATAGTAGGCCATGCGCGCGAGCTTGATATAAGCATAGCCGCCATCTAGGGTAACGCCTGCGTGCTCCTGCTTGATCTCTTTGAAGGCGTTCGCCGCGGCGCTACCGCGCTGCTGTTCACGGATAAACAGGGCGACTAAACGCGCTTGTTGATTGCGACCTTCCCAGCCCAAACCAGCAGCCTCGATCATGCCCATCATGAACAGGTTGTTGTAGTGCGGATGGAAGACATTCAAATACAGCTGCGGCGCGAGCTCGCCGATAGGCCAGTTGAGGTGGCTGCGGTCGATAAAGGGATAATCGAGCAGGTATCCGGTGGCCATCAGAATCAGATCGTAGTCGGCACTTTCACCGTCGCTGAAGGTGACGGTGTGGCCATCAATCTGGCCGATATCGCGCCGCGCCTTGATATCGCCATGGCCTAGGTGATGCAGTACCAGCGAATTGACCACCGGGTGCGACTCGTACAGGCGATAGTCCGGGTCCGGCAGACCGTAGTCGGAGGGTTTACCGACGATCATGCGGATCAGCGCCGCGTCCATGCGCTGCTTCAGCGGTCGCGGTAACTTGAGCTTGCCGCCCAGCGTGTCAATGGGCCGACCCTTGATGAATTTGGGCAGAAAATAGTAACCACGGCGCAGGCTAATATCCACCGACGCAGCATGGTGCACGGCGTCCACGGCAATGTCCGCACCGGAATTACCGCAACCCACGATCAGCACCCGCTTGCCCTGGAAAACCGACGGACTGCGGTACTCGGAAGAGTGCATCAGCTTGCCGGCAAACTTACCCGGCAGCGCTGGCATATTGGGCGTGTGCAGGGTGCCATTGGCGATCAATACCCCGTCGAACAGCCGCGACTGTTGCTCACCCTTGCATTCGCTGACCAGTCGCCAACGGCTACCTTCGGGCTCCATGCTGAGCACCTTTGTGGAAAATTCGCAGTGCGACTTCAGTTTGAAGTGCTCAGCGAAGTCACGGAAGTAGCGGCGCAACTCAGTGTGATGCGGGTAAAAGGCGACTGATTCGCGCATAGGAAACTCGCTGAACTCAGTCATGCGTTTGGACGAGATCAGGTGCGCGGTGTCATACATGGTGCTATGAGGGTTGTCGATATCCCACAGACCGCCGACATCGTCGTGCAGCTCGAAACTGGTAAAGGCTATGCCCTGCTTCTGCAGATTGCGGGCGGCGGCCAGGCCCATCGGGCCAGCTCCAATGACGGCGTACATGGATATTTCCCCTTATTGTTATTATTTCCCCACATATCAACGCAAGGTTATGATCCTCAGTCTAGTCGAACGCCTGCGGGCGGTATCGCACCAAACGAGACAAAGGACCAGCAATTCAGGCCATGACGGATTCCACCGAACATAGTGTCACCCCACGCTACGCTCAGGCCATCGTGCAGGCTGCCGAGCGCCTAGGCCTAGCCTTGCCTGCAGAGCTGACTGCTCGCCTGCAGCACGCCGAGCGTGTGCCTTTAAACTGGCAGGATGAACTGTGGGAAGCCTTTTGCACCGCCAGTGGCGACCCTCTGGCAGGCCTGCGACTGGGGTTGGAGATTCAGGTTGGGCATCTGGACAGTGTCGGCATGCTGCTGGTGACCTGTGACACTCTCGGCGAGGCCTTGGAAGAGCTAATCGAATACGCCCCGGTGATTGGTGATGGCGGCGAATTTCAATTGCGCCACCAAGCTGCTCAGGTCTATATCGATTACCAGCCGCATCTATCCGTGCGCCAGGCCGAACGAGTCGAGGCGGTGATGGCAAGCATGCTGAAGCTGACGCGCTGGGCCACCGGCGGACGCTTTCAGCCCAGCGGCATCTGGTTGGTCCACAGCCCGCTGGCAGCGCTGGCGGATTATCGGCAATTGATCGACTGCCCACTGTTTTTCAACGCACCCTGCAACCATCTGGGTTTTACCATTGAGCAACTCGAGCTACCGCAGATACAGGCCAACAGCGCGTTGCGTGAGCACCTGCGCCGGCTCGCCGATCAAACGCTGATCGAGCTAGGCCAGCACAGCCTGAGTGCGCGAGTGCAGCAGTTGGTGAAGGCGCAGCCGCGCTGGGGCAAAGAGCGTATTGCCGAACAATTATCGCTCAGTGGCCGGCACTTAAATCGCAAGCTCGCTGAAGACGGGCTGTCATTCAAGAGCCTGCGCGAGAGCGTGCAGCAACAGATTGCTTGTGAAGCCTTGCAAGCAGATAAACGCGCGGCAGAGATTGCTGAGCAGCTTGGATTTTCCGATGAGAACGCCTTTGTTCGTGCCTTCCGCCGATGGCAGGGAGTTACGCCGGCGCGCTACAAGGCACAGCAGGACTGAAGCAGCTACTGCGTAGCGTGCATTGCTATTCAATATTGATGCTTAATTGAGCCGCACAGGCTGCCCCGGCGCACACTGCGCCAGCCGCGCCATCACCGTCATAACGAAGTCAGTGTAGCTTCACTTCCGGGCGCGACTTGCGGCTCAGCATATCTTTGCAACACAGCACGGCCGTTTTGAAAAAGCCATGCAAGGCCACTTGGTGCAGGCGGTAAAGCGAGATGTACATGAGTCGCGCCAATTTGCCTTGCACGGCGATCGAGCCCATCAGCACGCCCACCGCACTGCTATTGAGCGACACCAGTGAGCCTTTGTCCCGGAAACGGAAGTCGGCAACCGATTTAGCCTGAAGATGGCGAGGCAATGCTTTTAACAAATAGCTCGCTTGCTGGTGCGCCGTTTGAGCACGCGGCGGTACCGGACGACTGCTACCCGGCAAAGTACACGAACCACAATCACCCATAGCGAAAATATGCGCATCACGCGTGCTTTGCAGTGTTGGCTTGGTGACTAACTGATTGATGTGACTGGTCTCAAGCCCAGCCAGATCTTTCATAAAGTCAGGCGCTTTAATGCCTGCCGACCACACTTTCAGGGATGCTGGCACAAATAGCCCACTACTAGCCTGCAAACCATCGTGGCTAATTTTCGTGACTTTTTGGCGCGTAAAGACCTTGATGCCCAAGCCCTCTAATTTCTGACGAGCCGCCGCTGACGTGCCCTCAGGCAAGAGCGGCAATATCCTATCAGCGGCTTCGATAAGGCTGATATTGACGCGGCTTGGACAAATATCATCGAGGCCGTACTCAGCAAACTGATGTGCCGCGTGGTGCAACTCAGCCGCGAGCTCAACACCCGTCGCACCCGCACCGACAATGGCAATATTTAGTTCAGGGGGATTATCTTGGCGCTCGCCATAGGCATGAGCACTCAAATACATATTGAGAAATTGCGACTGAAAGCGATCAGCTTGGGCACGTGAATCGAGAAAAATGCAGTGCTCACGTGCGCCTTCAGTACCAAAGTCATTCGATGTCGAACCGATAGCCATCACCAGCCAGTCGTAACGCAGATGGCGCGCATTGGCCAACGCATTGCCATGACTGTCGGCAAGTGGCGCTAAGGTGATGGTTTTTGCTTCGCGATCTAGGCTTTCAAAGCGACCTAACTGAAACTCAAAACGATGCTGAGCAGCATGCGCAAAGTAGTTCAACTCATCTTCATAGGAGTTGATGGTACCCGCCGCAACCTCGTGCAAAAGTGGCTTCCAAATATGCGTCAGGCAAGCATCCACTAAGATAATACGCGCTTGACCAGCCCGCCCAAGGCTATGCCCCAACCTTGTGGCCAGCTCAAGTCCACCGGCACCGCCGCCAACGATAACAATTCTAGGTAAGCTCATTTAATCTCCTGCAAAAACAATACATTAATGACCTGACCTAATAGCAGGCGGCGCGAATTGTAGGTGAGCATGGATTCACTGTCAGCGCTATTTGTGACTTGTTAGTTTCAGCCGGAGCGATGGCCTGATGCGCTGAGAAATATCTATTTGCCGCTAAAAACAAAAATTCCCCATTCGATGAATGAGGCTCGATACTTCTACCATCGAAATCTAACGACTAATGACGGCCTAACTAGCACTCACACAGCTTCTAAGCGCTGTGTGTTAACTGCTGAAAGCCAGTAAAAGATCTGCGAAGCTCTTCCTCTGCAAGCTTGGTTTTGGCTACTCTATTACCTTAATCGAGAGTTACTCTTTTGAACTCTGATGGGAAAAATCAGTTAACTTGTCAGTACCAATTTGACAATGCCTATTTCGTAGTTGGGACTCAATCAGAGCATCCCTACTTAACTTTCCCAGGAGTCAAAAATCATGACAGACACAAACCTACAACTCACCTCAACGATCACCGACGACAACAAACTGGAACTGGCTATTCGCGAAATCGAGATCCCCCAGCCCGGCGAAAATCAGGTCGTGATCCAGATGCAGGCTAGCCCCCTCAACCCTTCTGACTTAGGTGTGATGTTTGGCCTGGCCGATATGACTACTGCCCGTCAATCCGGCAGCGCAGATCGCCCGGTCATCCGTGCCGAAGTACCCGCCAAATTTATGAGCGCTCTCAAGGCTCGGGTTGGCAAGTCTTTACCTGTGGGCAACGAAGGCGCTGGAAGAGTGATTGCTACTGGCTCATCAGCCGCCGCAAAAAGCCTAATGGGGAAAACTGTTGCGGTCATTGGTGGCGGAACCTACCGTCAATATTTATGTGCCGATGTTCGAAGTTGTTTGGAATTAAAGCCAGGTACTACCGCCACTGAAGCAGCCTCCAGCTTCGTTAACCCACTGACTGCACTGGCCATGGTTGAGACCATGCGGGCCGAAGGCCATAAGGCCATCGTACATGCAGCGGCGGCATCCAACCTTGGGCAGATGCTCAATCGCATCTGTATCGCCGACGGCATCGATTTGGTCAACATTGTGCGCAAGCCAGAACAGGAAACCCTGCTGCGTGACATGGGTGCCAAATACATCGTCAATTCCAGCAGTGACAGTTTCTACGCTGACCTGACCGAAGCGCTAATTGCAACCGGCGCCACTATCGCCTTCGACCCCATTGGTGGCGGTAAATTGGCTAGCGATATTCTTACCTGCATGGAAGCTGCCGCCTCGCGCAATATGACCGAGTACAGCGTATATGGCACTGATGTGTACAAGCAGGTTTATATCTATGGCGCACTGGATCGCGGCCCTATCACCCTGAATCGCAGCTTTGGCTTTGCATGGGGCGTTAACGGCTTCCTGCTTTTCAACGTGCTGGGGAAGTTGGGTGCGCAAACCAATATTGCCATGCGTAAGCGTATTGCTGCAGAAATTACCACTACCTTCGCCAGTCACTACACTCATGAGGTGTCATTGGCAGAAGCCTTGCATCTGGACAATATTGCTAAGTACGCCAAGCAGGCAACGGGCGAGAAATTCCTGATTAAGCTATAGGGGTTACGGTTCAATTACGTCTGGACTCTAAAGCCTAGCGCTACTGAAAGTGGGGGGACGTCGATTATTGCAATATTTGAGGGTCGCCAAATCCAAATTCAAGCCAGCACCGAAAGC
>JBDSQT010000122.1:0-6346 GCA_039929665.1 Paraperlucidibaca sp. | reverse complement strand
ATTGCTGGTGAAAGGCATGCCCACGCTCAGTACCGGCCAACTCGCTGGCGTGGCGATATACGGTGCCAGCCTGGTTTTGCTGTTTCTCTGCTCCACGCTGTATCACAGCATCGTCCATGCACCGAGCAAGGCGGCCTTTAAGCGTCTGGATCATTGCGCGATTTACCTGCTCATTGCCGGCACCTACACGCCGCTACTGACCATCACTTTGGCGCACAGCGAATACGCGAAAATACTGCTGGTGGTGATTTGGGCGCTGGCTTTTGCTGGCGTGTTGTTCAAGGTGTTTTTCATTCACCGCTTCAAAAAGCTCTCGCTGATCACCTACTTGCTGATGGGCTGGCTGTCGCTAGTGCTGGTCAATGAGCTGTGGACGAGTCTGGCGCGCCCAGGCTTTTGGCTGCTGATTGCCGGCGGCCTGTGCTTTACCGTGGGTGCGGGATTTTATGCGGCGAAACAGGTGCGCTATACGCATGCGATTTGGCATGTCTTTGTCGCTGCTGGTGCGGCCTGTCATTGCGCGTTGATTGGGCTGTACGTGCTGCCTTGAGGCACTGGCGTGCTGCTCTAAAGCTTCAGTGTGCGGCCCTCGGGCCTAGGTGTTGGGCAGCGCCATCATCGGCGCGTCTATCAGCCCAACTTTCACATAAATCACGGCGCCCTCTGCTCGCGTGAATGGCTGGTGCCGACTCCAGCGCGGATTGCGTAGCCAACTGCCCGCGGGGTAATCGCCCTGCTCATCGGAAAATACGCCCTTCAGCACGAAAATCTCTTCGCCGCCAGGGTGCGTGTGCGGATTGAACTGCGTGTTTGGCGCCCACTGCACCAACGCTGTATCGACACCGTCGGCGCTATGCAGCGGCATCACTGTGAGTCCGTCGACCATGCCTTGCCGCCACGGCAGATCATTGGTATTGAGCCTGAGCGACTGATTATCACCCTCGGTAAACTGCCAGAGCTTGACCAGCAGCGTGCAGCCTTCACGCGAAAATGGCGCATGCGCGCTGCCCGGCGGATTACGCAAATAACTACCCGCCGGATAATCACCTTGCTCATCCGAAAAAATGCCGTCGAGCACGAAGATCTCTTCGCCGCCGCCATGCACATGGGTAGTAAATTGCGCACCGGGCGCGTAACGCACCACGCTGGTGGCGCGCGCTACTTCGCCACCGATGCGATCGAGCACACGCCGAGTCACGCCCGCACTGGGCGACGCCAGCCATTGCGCATCGGCGGCTAAACACACTTCACGACGGGTAAAGTCGGCTCGCACGCTGTCTGGAAAACTCACGAGACTCGCTAGGGCGCTGTCAGTCAGCACATTTATTCCTCAGGAAAACTAGGTCCCTTCAGCTTGAGCTGCTTCATGACCTGTTTCAATAGCACACGGCACTCAGCTTTGGCGCGCGGATCATGCCACTCCTCCACATACAGACCGCGCCCGATGCACTCGATATAGGCCGTCCGCAAACCCAAATGCGAGCTCAGTTCTTTAGCGCGCAAGGCTTTCGCGGTGCCATCGAGAAAGTCGGCTGTCGCACGCGTCGCACGCAATCTATTCCACACCAAGCGTGTGCTTAAGCGCGTATTGGTTTTCTTGCACTCCTTGACCAGCTCCATCACCGATTCAGTCGCCCAAATATCGGGTGCAGACGCGGTCAGCGGCAATAACAGCAGATCACTAATGGCCATCGCCTCGCGCAAAAACTTCAGACTGCGTGGCGGCAAATCCATGACGATAACATCACAATACTCATCGAGCTGCTCTGCTGCCGCGGCGACTTGAGTGGCACTTTCGCAACCGATAACACTTATATTGGGATCGTCTCGCAAGGCCGCCCACCGCGAACTTGTGCCTTGAGGTAGATCTGCATCGATCAATCCCACGCGAAAATTCTGGGCGAAATAACCCGCCAGATTGGTGGCCAATGTGGACTTCCCCACACCGCCCTTCAGTTGTGCAACAACAATTAATTTAGCCATGTGCTATCAATAGCATAGAGCTAAATCGGCTTGCTACCTTGCGGCGATTAAAGCTGCTCAATGCTCGACCAATCGCTAACTATTCGCGCGTGGCGGCCGTGATGACTGGCAAGGCTGGTCTGTCGGGCGCTGCGCATGAGATAATGCCCGCCTCATTCCATCCTTTTATGCGCGGCACATTCACTGCCCTGTCGGAGTCTCAATGTCTGCAAGCTCGTCTACCTTAGTGCTCGATGGCAAAGCCCTATCGCTACAAATGGAAGCGCAGTTGCTTGAGCGCGTCACGCGGCTACGCGAAAGCACCGGCCGCACACCCATTTTAGCCACCCTCTTGGTCGGCGATGACCCCGCTTCAGCCACCTATGTGAAGATGAAAGGCAATGCCTGCCACCGTGTCGGCATGGACTCGATTCGCCGCACATTGCCTAGCAACACCAGCACCGAGCAGCTCTTGGCGGAAATCCACGCGCTCAATGCCAACCCCGATGTCCACGGCATTTTGCTGCAGCACCCGGTGCCCGAGCAGATCGACGAACGCGCCTGCTTCGACGCCATTGCTCTGGAAAAAGATGTCGATGGCGTGACCTGCTTAGGTTTCGGCCGCATGAGCATGGGTGAGCGCGCGTATGGCTCAGCCACACCCGCCGGCATCATGACGCTGCTCAAAGCCTATGGCATTGAGCTCTCTGGCAAACACGCGGTGGTGGTGGGTCGCAGCGCGATTTTGGGCAAACCGATGGCGATGATGTTGCTAGGAGCCGACGCTACGGTGACCATCTGCCATTCGAAAACCCGTGACTTACCGGCACTCATCAAACAAGCCGACATCGTTGTTGGTGCGGTGGGTCGGCCTGAGTTTATTAAAGCTGAATGGATTAAAGATGGCGCCGTCGTCGTCGATGCCGGCTATCACCCGGGCGGCGTTGGCGATATTGAATTAGCGCCGTTACTAGGTCGCGTTAGTGCTTACACGCCAGTGCCTGGTGGCGTTGGCCCGATGACCATTGCCACGCTGATTGAGCAGTCGGTAACGGCAGCGGAAAACCAATCACACTGAGTGATTTTTCAACAGCGCAATGACATAAAAAAGGCCTCTTTCGAGGCCTTTTTTATGTGCGCTACGGCTTAAGCCGTGCGCTCAAACGTCAAACCGGCGTGGGCCGTTAAGCGCGAAATCAAACGCTCGCCAAAGAGACTCGCTGGCGTCCAAAAACCGCCAGCAAAATCGACTTTAGGCGTATCAAACGCCAAGCACATCGCGGCCTGCGCGAGCATCTTGCCAGTCGAGCCATAGCCTGGGTCACGGTCGCCGAAGACTTTTACCGAGAGTTGCTTACCCGAGGCCGTGCGACCAATAAAGCGTAAATCATAGAAGCCGTTTTCTTGCTCCGATGGGCTTGGGCCCTCGCCTGGTGATGGCAAGACTTTGCCCAACAAGGCGCGTGTCGGTGCAAACGCCGAACCGACCATAACCCCGGCAATGCCTGCCGCCATCACGCCGGCTTGCACAGCGCCCTTAACGCCAACGCCGGTGCACATGGCTTCGTCGTAGGTGAAGCCTTCGCCCCAGGGGTGGCCTTGCAACGCATGGCTGCGATGGACAACGCGCGTGTTTACTGTGGCCATGACAAACGGCCCAACCCAACGCTGGAAGTCGGCATCAAATTTCACGCCCTGGACATTGGGCTGGCGCACGCGCTTGAAGTCATCACTCGGGCAAATGGCATAGGGATCGGCCATTTCGCGGCGCACCGCAGGATCTGCTGCGGCTTCTTTCACGGCATTCATCAGGCTCGCCACGGTGCCGCCGGAGGCGCCACCACGGATTTTCCAGACGCGCATTTTCACCGTATTGCAGGGCTCGCCGAGGCTGGCCTGCGCTTCTTGCTGCAAGAAATGCACGCCTAGATCGGATGGAATCGAGTCGAAACCGCAGCAATGAACAATACGCGCGCCGCTGGCTTTCGCCGCTTCGCCATAGCGCTTAATCATCTGACTGGCCCACTGAATCTCGCCGGTCAAATCGCAATAGTCGGTGCCGGTTTCCACGCACGCGCGCACCAGTGGCTCGCCATAAAGCGCATAGGGGCCAACCGTAGAAATAATCACACGGGTCTGCGCACACAGGGCTTTTAGTGACGCCTCGTCGCTGGCGTCAGCAATCAATAAAGGCACATCGACAGCGAGTTCGCGGCTGAGTTCATTTAGCTTCGTCTGCGAGCGCCCGGCCATTGCCCAACGCAGCGTACCCGCCGGCTGCTGAGCCAAATAGCGACTGAGAATTTTGCCGACAAAGCTCGTGGCACCAAATACGATCACATCATAAGTTTTCGTCATTGCAGTCTCCGGTTAAGAGTGAACGCCACTGGGCCTGCTCACCAATAGTTTGTCGATGCGCATACCGTCCATATCAACAACTTCCAAGCGCAAACCTTCCCAATTCAGCACATCGCCTGTGCGGGGAATGCCACCGACTTCAAACAGCACCAAGCCCGCCAGCGTTTGAAAATCGCGGCTGGCCTCTAACTCTTCGGCTTCGAGCGGAAATAAATCGCGGAAACGCTCAATCGACAGCGCACCATCGAGCAGCCATGAGCCATCTTCGCGCATCACCACATCGGGGTCTAGCGAGCTGGCATCGGACGGTAACTCACCGACCATAGCTTCCAGCACGTCGGTGAGTGTCACCAAACCTTGAATGTCGCCGTATTCGTCGACCACCAGCGCCATGTGTTGGCGGCGTAGGCGGAGCAGTTCAAGTAGAGCCATCGGCGTCATGCCAACCGGGGCAAACAGGCCGGGTTTGGCCAGCAGCTCAATATCCCAGCCGCCGCCTTGCAGCTGGTGCTGAAACAACTGCGGCAATGACACGACGCCAATATAATTGCCTCGGCCATCACGGCAGACCGGCAAATGGCTATACGCTGATTGTGCCAATAGGGCTTTTTGCTCTTCTAGGCTGTCGGCCAAATCCAGCCAGATAATGTCTGGACGCGGCGTCATGATCAGACCGAGGTTCCAGTCATCCATGCGAAAGACATTGGCGACGAGCTCGCGTTCGCTGTGCTCGAAAATGCCGGCATGCGCACCTTCGGCCATCAATACCTTGATCTCTTCTTCGGTCACCGGTGGATCATCGACACGCTTGACGCGCAGCAAATCCAATACCAGCTCGGTCGACCAGCTCAAAAAGCGCACCACAGGATGGGTAATAAATAGCACCCCCTGCATGAACGGACCAATGATCCGAGCAATGCGCTCGGGCGATTGCATGGCCAGCCGCTTGGGCACTAACTCGCCGATAATTAAGGAGAAATAGGTAATCGAGATGACCATGCAGGCCGTTGCCAAGGGGCTGGCGTAGGCTGCCAGCATGGGGATGCCTTCAAAAATCGGGCGCAGACGATCAGTAATCGCGCCCTCGCCAAAGGCACCGCTCATGACACCAATTAAGGTAATGCCAATTTGCACGGTAGAGAGAAAAAATGTCGGTTGTTCGGCGAGTTTCAGTGCCGCTTTGGCACCGTGATCGCCGGCGTCAGCCATATGTTGCAGGCGGATACGACGCGACGACACAATCGAAATTTCAGAGAGTGCAAACACACCATTGAAGGTGATTAACAACAGAATTAGCAGTATGTCCATGGATGGCGGCGGGTAGTGACCGGTAGCGTGGATACGCCGCAGGCCGCATCATAACGCGGCAGTGCGGCATCTCCTAGTAGACGCTTAGTCTGTGGCCTTACGCCAGCGCACACCATCGCGGCTAAACTCCACTGCCACGCCCATGGCGGCGAGTTGTTCACGCAACGCATCGGAGCGTTGAAAGTTTTTCGCCTGCCGTACCGCAACGATTTCCGCGACCAAGGCTTCGACCTCGGTGACAAAGGCTTGATCGCCAGCGCCGGCTTGACGAAAGGCCTCGGGCTCATACTGCAAGAGCCCTAAAATGCCGCCTAAGCGCTTGAGTAAATTAGCAAACTCACTGGCACCTTGGGCATCACCGGCTTTATCGCAGCGGTTCGCCTCACGCACCAACTCATACATCACCGCCAGTGCTTCTGGGGTGTTGAAGTCGTCGTTCATGGCGCTGGTAAAACGCGCTTCGAACTCGGCGACCTGGGCTGGCTCGCCTTGTGTCGCATCGACTAATGCACCCAGCGTGGCGTAAAAACGCTCCAAGGCTTGGCGCGATTGGTCCAATGCCACATCGGAATAATTCAGCGGACTGCGGTAGTGACTAGCGGCAATAAAGTAGCGCAGCACTTCCGGGTGATAGTCTTTTAAGACCTCACGGATGGTGAAGAAATTGTTTAGCGATTTCGACATTTTCTCCGCATTGACCTGCACAAAACCGACGTGC
>JBDSQT010000121.1:0-6918 GCA_039929665.1 Paraperlucidibaca sp. | reverse complement strand
GCTTTCCGGCGGCGAGCGCCAGCGCGTGGCTTTGGCGCGGGCCTTAGTCTGCGATCCAGCCATTGTGCTGGCGGATGAGCCCACGGGTAATCTTGATCGCGATACCGCTGAGTCGATTCATCAGCTCATCGTTGAGCTTAATGAAACGCTGGGCACGAGCTTTATTATTGTTACTCACGAAGCGCGCTTAGCCGCGTTAGCGCATCGACGCTTGAGCATGAACAATGGCTTTTTGGTCGAGGTCGATTAAGCCTTGCCGCAGTAATACCTAGTCTGGCGGACTTACTGCGAGTGTGTGTCGTTATGCTGACGCGCAAGGCGCTCAGCTAAGCGTTTGCGCCAAGCATGGACCACATGCCAGCGCCAAAAATAGCGCATGCCGACATACCCTATCGTGCCCAACATAAGTCCTAACACCAGTGAACCAACGAAAAATGGCTTCAGCTGTTGCAGCAGGCCGGGCTCAAAAGCATCCACGGGGGCATCGGACATACTCAGCGCACGCGTCGCGAGATGCTCAAGTTGATGCCAAGTCAGCATGGGGACATCGAGTAAATGGCTACCTAACCAATAGCCGCTATACATAAATGGCAGCAAGGTCAGCGGGTTAGTAATCCATACCAACAAAATCATCAGCGGCAAGTTAATGCGAAGCAGAATGGCGATAGCCGTGGCCGGTATCATCTGAAACGGCACGGGCAAAAACGCGCAGAACAGGCCCCAAAACATCGCCCACGATGCTGAGCGGCGATTTAAATGCCAGAGGCTAGGATCGCTTAAGCGATTACGTAAAAAGCCGAGGCCCTTCATCTCGCGGATTTGTTCCGGAGAGGGCAGGTAGCGACGAATAAAAGCCTTGGCCATGAGGTCTTTCCTATTCTGCTCGGAAAGAGAGCAGGCCGTAGTCTACACTGAGAGTTGATTCAACTGGAATGGATGCCAGGGGAGCAATCGCGTGTCTGCGCTACTAATCGGTTACGTTTTTGGCGTGTTTTTGTTGCGCCTATGGGTGCAACTGCCTGCATTATCGTTTTGCCTTAGTTTTTTCATCCTAATGTTGAGTGTTTATGTCTGGCGCGCACGCCTGCCCAGGCCGATGCGTAAGCCGTGGATAGGACGCGCGGCACTGGGCTTGAGCTGCGGTTTACTGTGGTCGGTATATATAGCTGCTCAGGCCATACACGCGCAGTTACCAACCGTCTGTGAAGGTCAGCGTCTGAGTGTGGTTGGGCGCATTCATGGCTTGCCGCGCCCTGCGCAGCCAGTCGGCGAACGCTTTGTTTTTCAGCCAATATCGGGCGCTGAGTCGTGCTGGCAGGCAGGCGTGAAATGGCAGCTCAGTTGGCGCGCTGACACGCTACTGAAGCCCGATGAGCTGTGGCGTTTTCAGCTGCGTGTGAAGCGTCCCAATGGCGTAGTGAATCCCGGCGGCTTTGACGGTGAGCTGTGGTGGCATCAGAGCGGCATCAGTGCCACCGGTTGGGCCAGCGCCGGCGCGCGTCTCCTGCCCGCTGAGACCACACTCGATAGCCTGCGTTGGCGCATACGCCAGCACTTACTCGCGCAATTTCCTGATCAGCCCGATGCGGCCGGCACGGTGCTGGCGCTGCTCACGGGCGATCGTTCCGGCATGTCGCTGGAGGCCTGGGATAGATACGCGCGGACTGGCATTACGCATTTGGTGGCGATCTCCGGTGTACACATCACCATGGTGGCGTGGCTAGTGGCGTGGTGCGTTCGGCTCTGTTGGTTGCGCCTGCCACGCGTAGCTTTGTGGCAACCAGCGGCGCGTGTGTCTGGCGTGATTGGCTGGTTGGCGGCCTGTGGCTATGGTGCGCTGGCAGGCATGGAGGTGCCGACTCAGCGTACGTTATTGATGCTTGGCATGGTGGTCTGGTTACGCTGCTTGCCCGGCGAGGTGCGCGCCACGCAAAGTCTGCTCCTGGCGCTAACAGCGGTGCTACTGGTCGATCCCTTAGCAGTTCATTCGGCCGGATTGTGGTTGTCGTTTGCCGCCGTTGCCTTGCTGATGGTCGGTGGTATGGCACCCGGTGAGGAGGTGAGCTGGCGTGCTGGTTTGCGCGCGCAATGGTTGGCGACTTGGGGTTTATTACCGCTGACGCTGGTGTTGTTTTCACGACTGGCGTGGCTGAGTTTGCCGATCAATATCATCGCCATTCCATGGGTAACCTTTACCGTGGTGCCGGTAGCCATGGCGGGGTTATTGGCGCATGCATTTTCTGAGGCGCTGGGGCATGCACTCTGGGCATTGGCTATTGCTAGCATGGCGACACTTGATGAGTTACTGAAGTGGGCAGCTACATTGCCTGGCGCAGCCATCGACTGGCACTTGCCTGGCACGACGGTATGGGCTTTGGCTTTAAGCATTGCACTCTTATTGATGCCCCGTGCATTGCCGGGACGGCAATTGGCTTGGCTGCCGCTGCTGGCGCTGTGTTGGGCGCAGCCAGGATTACGTGAGGGCCAGCTACGCCTGAGTATTATTGATGTCGGGCAGGGCTTGGCGGTGCATGTTGAAACCGCACAGCATCAGCTCTTATTTGATACCGGTGCGGCGTTTAGCGATGACGCCGGGGCAGGGCAGCGCATCATCCTGCCGTATTTACGTTGGGCGCAGGTGCGCGCGCTCGATGCGCTGATCTTTAGCCACAATGACAATGATCATACCGGTGGTGGTGGCGCGATTATGCGTGCACTGCCGGTGGCGCAGGTCTGGGGTGAGTGGCCATCGCAACTGGCTCAATGGCCACTGCCTGATCGCCCACCACAGCGGCCGTGCCAACAAGGCCTTCATTGGCAATGGGATGGTGTGGAATTTGCCTTTCTCTGGCCGGCGCCGAGGTTTTTATTGAAGCGCGATAACGAGCGCTCCTGCGTGTTACGTATTCGTGCGCAAGGCTTTACTGTGCTTATTCCCGCCGACCTAGAAGCGCAGGGCGAATTGACCCTGCTGGCGATGTTGCCTGAGCAGGATGTGCGCGCTGACTTATTATTGCTTGGCCATCATGGCAGTAAAACCTCGAGTACCATGAGTTGGTTGCAGGCGGTGGCACCGCGCGAAGTCATTGCCACCGTGGGTTATCGAAATCGCTTCCATCACCCACACCCAACGGTGCAGCAACGTGTCGCAGGTTTAGGTTTGCCGCTGCATCGTAGCGATGACAGCGGTCTGTTGCGTTATGAGTTTCTCGAAGCAGGTCAATGGCCAACAGTGCAGCACTGGCGGCTGGTCGATCAGCACTACTGGCGACCCAGGCCAGCGCTTTCTTTATAGCCAGTTCGGCCATCTTCTCGGCAACAGCCATCTGAAATGCCAGCCTAAGTGCTTGGCGCACTGGCCGCCATCCCTTAGAGTAGCGGCCATACGCGATGAGGAGATGGGCCTGTGTTTGAGATGATGAAATCTGGTGGGTATTTGATGCTGCCGTTATTAGTGGCGTCGGTGCTGGCCTTGGCCATCATCCTAGAGCGCGCGTGGTCGCTGCGGCGCAGCCGTGTGGCACCACCGCAATTGCTCAGTCAGGTCTGGAAGCAGCTGCAAGCCGGCGAGATGAATGCTGATCAGCTGCGACTATTGCAGGCGGGTTCGCCCTTGGGCAGCTTGCTGGCGGCCGGTTTGATTAACGCTCGCCATGGCCGTGAGCTCACCAAAGAAAGTATTGAAGATGCTGCCACGCCAGTGGTTCATGAGATGGAGCGTTACTTAACGTTGCTCGGCACCTTGGCGATGATCTCTCCGCTGCTCGGGTTACTCGGCACGGTTATTGGCATCATCGACGCCTTTTTAGTCGTCACCGCCGGTGGCATTAGCGACCCTACGGCATTGGCGGGTGGTATCTCCAAAGCCTTGGTGACCACGGCAGGCGGCATTTTCGTGGCCATTCCAGCGATGATTATGCATCGCTATTATCTGCGCCATATTCAGAGCTTAATGGTGAGCATGGAGCAGCAAGCGGTGAAATTGGTCGACATGCTGCACGGTGATCGTGAAGTGGATGTTGCTGAGAGCACCCGTAAGTCCGGAGCTGGCGCGTGAAACTGAAACGCCCGATGGACGATCAGCTGGAGCTCAACCTCACGCCGCTGATTGACTGCTTGCTGTTTTTGATCATCTTCTTTTTGCTGTCGACCACGTTTGCTAAGACTGGCAAGTTGCAGATCACCTTGCCGCAGGCCGACGCTACGGTACCTGCCGCGAAGAAAAACCCATTAGAGGTCTCGGTTGATGGCCGAGGCCATTACGCAGTGAATGGCGATATTTTAGCCGCCAACAGTCCAGATGCCTTGCGGGAAGCCATCGTGGCGAAAGCCGGTGACAAGCGCGATCAAGCATTAATCATCTCTGCCGATGGCTTAGCGCCGCACCAATCGGTGGTGACGATCATGGATATCGCCGGCCAACTGGGCTTTCGTCAAATCGGTATTGGTACGCAAAAAGCAGCCACCAGTGCCCCTTAATTCTGGAATTAGCACATGAGTACAGCGCCAGTCGAAACCAGCAGCTGGGAGTCGTATAAGCGGCTTTTAGGCTATACGCGCAAACACTGGAAAATCTTTTTGCTCGCTGTTTTTGGCTTCGTCTTAAACGCGCAAACTGAATGGGCGGCGGCGCAGTTATTGAAGTACATCATCACCGCGATTCAAGACCAAGATCAGGCCTCGAAAAATATGTTTCCGGTGCTGATCATTACGCTGTTTGTGGTGCGCGGTGTCGGTAGTTTCATTGGCACATACTATATGTCATTGATTTCAAGAAATATTGTCTATGCTCTGCGGGTGGAGCTGTTTGATCGACTGATGACCTTGCCGGCGCGTTTCTACAACGAGAACTCGGCAGGACATATCTCGGCAAAGCTCATGTACAACGTTGAGCAGGTGACTGCAGCAGCTACTGACGCGCTGAAAACTATCGTGCGTGAAGGCGCTGTAGTAATTGGTTTAATGGGGTATTTGTTCTACACCAACTGGAAGCTGTCACTGTCGCTGCTGTTAGTCGGGCCTTTTGCGGCGTTGCTGGTACGCCTAGCGAGCAAGCGCTTTCGTAAGCTGGCGGTGCGCATGCAAAATGCCATGGGTAATCTCAATCACATTGCGCAAGAGGCTATCAATGGCTTCATCGTGGTGAAGACTTATGGTGGTGAAGATTTCGAACGCGGCCGTTTCGATAAAGCCTCACGTGAGAATCTTAAACAAGGCATGAAAATCGTCGTTACCGGCGCGATCAATACACCCATGGTTCAGCTGTTGATGGCGGTAGCCTTGGCGGGTGTGATTTGGGTGGCCTTACAGCCGGGCATCACCGGGCAAACCTCGCCCGGCGAGTTTGTCGCCTACATCACGGCGGCGGGTTTGATGGCTAAGCCGATCAAGTCACTGACCGAAGTTAATGAAAAGCTTCAGCGCGGCATCTCAGCAGCGCAGTCGATTTTCGATGTCATCGATGAGACGCCTGAGCCCTCCGGCGGCACGCGTGCTATTACGCGCTTGAATGGCGAAGTTGAGTTCCGTGGCGTGCGTTTTGGCTATACACCCGATCAGACCGTGCTGCATGACTTCTCCTTGAAAGTCGCGCCCGGCCAGACCGTGGCCATTGTTGGGCGCTCGGGTTCGGGCAAGTCGACCTTGGTGAACTTGCTGCCGCGCTTCCATGACGCCCAGGCGGGCGAGCTGCTCATTGATGGCTTTCCGATTGATGACTATCCGGTTGGCGAGCTGCGCAAGCAAATTGCCACGGTGAGTCAAAAAGTTATTTTGTTTGATGACACGGTGGCCAATAACATCGCCTACGGTGCTTATCGACATCTGCCGCGCGAGACCGTGGTGGCAGCGGCAAAAACCGCCTTTGCTGATGAGTTTATTCGCGACTTACCGCAGGGCTACGATACCCGCATCGGCCAAGATGGCATGCAGCTTTCCGGTGGTCAGCGCCAACGCCTAGCGATTGCTCGTGCACTGATTAAAGATGCGCCGATTTTGATTTTGGATGAAGCCACCAGTGCGCTCGATAACGAGTCTGAGTTTTATATTCAGGCCGCGCTTGAGCGCGTCATGGAAGGCCGCACTACGCTCGTCATTGCCCACCGCTTATCGACTATTGAAAACGCCGATGTCATCGTAGTGATGGATCAAGGCCGTATCGTTGAGCAGGGTACCCATGTGGATCTACTAGCCAAGGCTGGTGTTTATGCGCAGCTGCATAGCCGCCGCTTTAGTGAGGACGACGATGGCCTCATGGCCTGAACGATGGCATCAGGGGCACCCGCTTCTGCGCCTCTTATTGCCGCTGTCGTGGTTGTTTAGTTGGCTGGCGGCGAGGCGTAGACGCGCCTATGCCTCGGGCAAAAAGCTGGTTTGGCGCGCACCGGTACCGGTCATTGTCGTGGGTAATATCAGTGTTGGCGGTACGGGCAAGACGCCGTTGACGCAAGCCTTGGTCGCGCAGCTGCGGGCTAACGGCTGGCAGCCGGGCATCATTAGTCGTGGTTACGGTGGCCGCTGCGCTTATCCCTGCCTAGTAAGCGCGCACGCCACTGCTGCTGAAGTTGGCGATGAGCCCTTACTATTGGCTAATGCCTGTGCTGTGCCGGTGGTGGTTGATCCCGTGCGAAGTCGTGGGGTGGCGCATCTACTGGCTCGTCACCCTGAATGCAATGTGATTATTTCCGATGATGGCCTGCAGCATTATGCCTTGGCACGCGATATTGAGATTGCCGTGATCGATGGCAAGCGCGGTCTAGGCTCGGGTTGGGCGCTACCTGCAGGGCCTTTGCGTGAGCCACTCTCGCGTTTAGATGAGGTTGATTTTGTCGTGCTCAATGGCTCCTGGCGCTTGCCGTCACCGATGCCAGAAAATGCCCACACCATGGTGCTTGAACCACAGCCATGGTGTCCGGTGAG
>JBDSQT010000120.1:0-2640 GCA_039929665.1 Paraperlucidibaca sp. | reverse complement strand
AAACGCAGCTGCCAGCGAAGAGTAGCCTGGGTCTTCCAACGGCACTACCCGCGCCGGTCAAGCTTAGCTTTTGTCTGTTTGATCCGTTTGGTTCTGGCGGCAAGGTGGTGGCTATTGCGCGTGAACTAGCGGTATACGCCAAGGCCTTTAATCTCATTGCCGATATCCGTCCCTACACGGATGAGCGCGTGGCTTCAGAAGACTTTAAGGCTGGTCGATGTGATGTGGTCGCTATTTCTACGTTGCGCGCCAAGCAATTTAACAATGTCTTAGGCAGTATCGATGCCCCTGGCAACCTGCGTAATTACGCAGAAATGAAGACACTACTCACCCAACTATCTAAGCCGGTGGTAGCCTCATTAGCTATTAATGGCCGCTATCAAGTCGCCGCCATTGTGCCGATTGGTGCAGTCTATATTTACGTCAATGACCGCAGCATCAACTCGCTGAGTAAGGCCGCCGGCAAGCGCATCGTGGTACTTGATTGGGAACCGAATATGGCCAAGATGGTGTCTGGTCTTGGCGCACAGCCTGTGCTGGCCGATTTCACCACCTATGCCGGCAAGTTCAATAATGGCCAAGCTGACATCATTGCTGCACCTGCACTAGCCTATCAGCCGATGGAGCTAGCCAAAGGCATGGGCGACAAAGGTGGCGTGATTCACTACCCCTTGCTGCAAGCCACCGCGGCAGTTTTAGTGCGCAGAGACCTTGTTCTACCCAGGATTCCTGACTTGGATGCGCGCCTGACGGAGCTGCGTAAGTTTGGCCTGCAATACCTTGATAAACTCTTTGAGCTACTGACGGATGCTGAAAAAGATATTCCTGCTTCGCGCTGGGTTGAGCTGCCGGCTGCTGAACGTGCGCGCTACGATGCAATGCTTGCTGAAGCGCGCATCTATTTGATGAGACAGGGTGTTTATGATCCGATAATGCTCAGTTTAATGAAGCGTGCACGCTGCACGCATCAGCCAAAAGCAGCGGAATGCAGCAAGTTTGATGAGTAGTCAGGCAGTCGACTTATCGCTGTCGCACCATTCTGGCCTTGGCGCTACCGCCATGGTGGGCTCATTGGGTGCTGAGGCCCTAGCCGCGGTGCGCGATCTTGCTCGGCCTCAATGCCTTGTAGCCAGCGCGCGACTTGCTCTGCGCTTGGCGCAGGATCTTGGCGCAATGCTGTGGTGCTCAGCATCAGCTTAAATTGGCGCAGCGCTAGGCGGCAACGCCCGCACATCAGCAGATGAAGAAAGCGCCAAAACGCCTGCCATGTGCTTAAGCGTTGCGGCGGCATTAGGGCGTGTTGGCACACTTGCTGGCAGGTCATCATCAGTCGAGTCTCACCATCATATTTTCCGTTACGTACTCATAGACGCTATGGGGCGCCGCATTATTACAGCACGGCGGCATTAACAATCACCCGTTTGCTCAAAGTGGTCGAGCATGCGAAACAGACTTAAGCGCGCCCGATAGAGCAGCACGCGATAATGATTTTGAGTGATGGTTAGCAGCTCGCAAACGGCGCTGACATCCATCGCCTGAAAGTCGGTGAGCTGCAATGCCACGCGCTGTGCCTGCGGTAAGTCGGCCATATGGTGCTCGATGCAGTCTTTCATGGCCCGTGCCTCTAGTAGCTTCTCTGGGCTGTCGTCGGTCCATGGCGACACCGGCACTTGCCAGTGGCCATCACTATTGAAGAGTTCGCTGCTGGTGCTATCGCCTAGCTCATCTAGTGAGATGTGCTGCTTGTGCTTACGCAGTTGGTTATAGGCGCAGTTCATGGTGATGCGCAGCAGCCACGTTTTCAGGCTAGCGCGTGCCTCAAAATTGGCAATGGCGCGATTCACCGAAATCCATGCGTCTTGCACGGCATCATCCGCATGGTTTGGGGTGATCGCACGCGCCGTCGATAGCATAGCGCCGCCATAGAGCTGCATGGCGAGTTGAAAGCCACGATTGCTTTTAGCTGGCGCGGAGTCTTGTATCAGAGCTACTAAGTCGGCGTCATTCAACTGGCTACACCCGAAAAAATCAGTGTTGATACTAGCAGTGCGCTATCGTGGCGTGTATGAATTTGCCATTAGCGAATCAGCTGCTGTTTTTATGGGCAAATAAGCCTGCCATGGCTTGACCACTGTTCGCGGCATCTCTATCATTCGCGCTCGTTACGACGATCCCCGATAGCTCAGTTGGTAGAGCAAAGGACTGTTAATCCTTGGGTCACTGGTTCGAGTCCAGTTCGGGGAGCCATATATTTAAACAACTTAGCCTCATTCATCGAATGGGGTTTTTTTGTGCCCGTTAGGTTGTAAGCAATCTGTAAGCACATTTGCTCAACACAGCCAGATAATCTGGCCTCAGTTTCAGACTCTCTACCCCCTGCTACAGTTGCTACACTTAGCACAGTTAGGCGTAAAAAAGCCCCGACTAGCGAGGCTGATTTAACTAATGTGCTACTCGCAACGCAGGGCCTCGACTGTCACCGCAGCGCCTTCAATCCAATCTTGGCCATTTGTTACAACATAGACAGCATTGCCGCCGCGCTTAGCTGTTTCATTGAGAGCCTTATTCATTGCGCTGGCGGGCTTGTTGGGGCCAAGACGGGCTTGGGTGCTAATGATGCCGAGCGATGAGCAGCGCTCT
>JBDSQT010000119.1:0-7351 GCA_039929665.1 Paraperlucidibaca sp. | reverse complement strand
GGTATGCAGCTTCAGCATGAGCTCGCGCTTAGCTAATGGCTCCGCGACCAAAATACGTAAGCCCGACAACGCCAGATGCTGCTTAGCGATAACCGCACTGATATTTTCGCCAAAAACCACGTAAGCCATGAGCTCAGTCTGCTGAGTATGCAGCCAGCCCGCCAGCGCATCTTGCGCCGCCGCTGGCGTTGCTGCCAAACCAGGAATCGGCCAATTAAACTGTACCGGCAGCTCAAGGCTCTGTTGCCGCCAGCCATACGCCGCACAAATCGCGGCCCACAACCTAGCCTCTGAGCCCTCTAAGGCAGGCTGGTTATCGAGATCGATGAGCGCGATATGCGTGGCTGTAATGGGGACTAGCAATAGGCTAAAGCGAGCCACGGGCAGCGCAATAATGAGAGAAGCGTCGTGAGGCCCTTCGAGAGATGCCGCTGAAGGCACTGCATGGGCAGGGACAACCACAGATGACAACGGACGAGCCGCCTGACCTCCGCGCAAGGCTTCACGCGCGGCCTGTGCGGCGGCCGGCAATGGCGAAGCAGGCGAATGAGTTACTGGCGAAGCTGTGGCTACCGCAGAGAGCGCTGTCAGGGCCACTGATGGCTTCGGCAGCATAGCCGTTGGCGGCAACGGACTTGTCACATCACGCGAAGGCGATGATTCAACCGCAAGCGCTGACGCAGACCATGCCACTGATGGCGCGGCGCCCGGCAAAGGCGAACGCGCACGCACTAAGTCCAGACCTAAGGCCTGCAAATACGCACGCCGCCGCGGCTCGTTCAACGCAGACGTCTGCACGGCCTAAATCGCCTCGCCTTGTGGATGCGCACGCGACACGCCAGCGCGTAATAAATTCAGCGCATTCAAGTACGCCTTCGCACTGGCAATCACGATATCCGTATCGGAACCATGGCCATTGATGATGCGACCAGCCCGACTCAAACGCACCGTCACCTCACCTTGTGAGTCGGTACCGCTAGTGATGGCATTAACCGAATACAAATCCAGTGAAGTAGCCGAATTAGCCACCGCCTCAATGGCGCGGAACGTCGCATCGACAGGACCAGAGCCCGTGGCCGTCACGACCTCATCAACGCCGGCGACATTCAGCGTGAGCAGTGCTTTAGGCTTGGTGCCGGTCTTGGACGTGACCTCAAGGCTGACCAACTTAAACACTTCTTCGGCATTGGGCTGGGCATCGCTGACTAAGGCGTGAATGTCCTCATCGAAGATTTCATGCTTTTTATCGGCCAGCTCTTTAAAGCGCACAAAGAGTTGATTGAGCGAGCTATCGCTACCGATCGGAATACCGAGCTCATCGAGCCGTGCGCGGAAGGCGGCACGCCCAGAGTGTTTGCCGAGCACCATTCGATTAGCGCCCCAACCGACATCTTCGGCGCGCATGATTTCGTACGTTTCGCGATGCTTGAGCACACCATCTTGGTGAATGCCGGACTCGTGAGCAAAGGCGTTGGCGCCAACGATGGCTTTGTTGGGCTGCACGGGGAAGCCCGTGATGCTCGACACCAAGCGCGAGGTGGGGACAATTTCCGGCGTCCAAATCGCCGTATCCACATGAAATAAATCAGGACGGGTTTTCACTGCCATGACGATCTCTTCGAGCGCGGCATTACCAGCACGCTCGCCGAGACCATTAATCGTGCATTCGACTTGGCGCGCGCCCTGCAACACCGCCGACAGGGAGTTCGCCACCGCCAAGCCGAGGTCGTTGTGACAATGCACTGAGAAAATAGCTTTGTCGGCATTGGGAATGCGTAGAAGCAACTGGCCTATCATGTCGCCAAACTGACCGGGAATGGCATAGCCCACGGTGTCTGGAATATTAATCGTGCGCGCACCGGCATCGATGGCCGCCTCAATGATGCGGCAGAGAAAGTCGATCTCCGAACGGCCGGCATCTTCGCAAGAAAACTCAACATCTTCGACGAGGTTGCGCGCGTACTTCACCGCACGCACAGCACTTTCCAGCACTTGCTCAGGCTCTTGGCGCAACTTGTATTTCATGTGAATGGGCGATGTCGCAATAAACGTGTGAATCCGCGAGGCATTAGCCGGCTTTAACGCTTCAGCGGCACGATCAATATCTTCCGCACGCGCTCGCGACAATGAGCAAATACGCGAATCTTTCACTGCCGCAGCCACCGCTCGTACAGCCTCAAAGTCGCCTTGCGAGGCAATCGCAAAGCCCGCCTCAATGACGTCGACGCGCATACGCTCAAGCGCCTTACCGATGCGTACTTTTTCTTCTAACGTCATCGACGCGCCGGGGCTTTGTTCGCCATCGCGCATGGTGGTGTCGAAAATCACTAGTTTATCGTTGCTCATATCCTTAAACCTCATTTCCTGTGCGCACGATACGCGTGCGGCTTAATCGCATCCTTAAGCAAAAAAACCGACAATCGTTCGCCTATTTTTTCGCCAAAATTCTGTCAAATATCGACCAAAGCCTAGGTAATCATTGGTAGTCTGCGCGGCTGATTTTTGTTCTTCACAGGTTTCACTATGTTACGCGCCTCAACGTCTTTACCCATGCCCTGCATCGCCTACCCCACCCTGCCGTCATTACCGCAGGATGTCGCTTTGCTACACGAGCGCCTCAATCAAAAAACCAAAGAACCGCAAGGCGAACTGGCCACCACGCTGATTCAAAATGCTGCCTCTGAGCTTATCAATATCTTTTTTGCAGAACTGCTCAATGAACTTGTAGCAGCTGATGAGTCAGAGCCCAGCTATCGTGAAGCTCGCTCCATGGTACGCGAAATTAATGAAAAGCTGGCCCACTACTTAGGTTGGTCCTCGAGCTTTTTTAACAACGATCGCATCCGCCCAGCAGTAGCACACTACCACTCCATGATATACGCGCTGCCCGAGATCAGTGGTCAACGAGCATACATCGCCTTTGCTTGCTCAAGCGCTTTAGCACAGCGCATAGACGCTCAGCTCGCCGACTTGCAGCAAAGCCAAGCTAGCAGCAGCCATGAGGCTATTGAGACGCTCATCGAAATCATCGATGCCGCCATGCATGAGCTGCTCATCACGCCAAAAAAGCTGATGAAGTTTAACTTCGTCGTGGATAAAACCTTGAGCGGCGTCATCTCTCTCACGCAAACGGTGGCATTTCGCAGCCTGCGCAAACTAGCTGAGCATGTGCCTGCCGAGCATCAGCCTATCATTGCTGCGCATCTGCAACGCTTGGTACGCGTTGAGGCTGTCGCACACGCCGCGTAAAGACTAATCAAGTACGCTGGCGTCCGTGAAAAAACTGCTCAAGATGGTCTGCGACTATAGGAAAGTGCTCTGGTGGTAGCTGAGTTCCGAGCTTCCGAAAACTGCGATACGCCAAAGCCATGGTCACGGATATCACGCCATTGAGCGTTTTATCCACGATGAAGTTAAACTTCATGCGCTGCTTTGGAATAAGTAATAGCGGCTGAAGCGCCTCATCAATCACCCGAATCAGCACCTCCACATTGGGGCGCAGGTCAGTCGTTGCTGGGTCACGTAAACTGGCGAACGACGCCTCTGAGTCACGCGCCAAGGACTCGCTAATGCTGAAACACAAGTGCGCGCGCGGCCCATCGTCGGTGGGCATACGCACAATCAGTGTTTGGTAATGCGCTACTACCGGCGCTAAGCGCTCATTGCTAAAAAAGCCGGTGATCCAGCCCAAGTAATGCCGCGTCTTACCTTTGATGTCTTCAATAACTTCATGAGCCTCGCGAAAGCCCTCATCATCAGTTTCGTCGAGCATCTGCTTGATAATATTGCCAAAAAACGCATCAATGATGTCGCAAGAGGCATCCGTGATGAGTCGGCCCGCCAGCTTAGCTTGCGAGGTTTTGCTGCCGCGCTGCAAGTGGTCATTGAGCACAGCAATCTCATCGGGCAGCGTGTCACTGACGCGGCAGGCAATATACGGTGGGGTAGGCATAAACTGACTCCTGGCAAACGCGCTTAAATAACAAAAAGCCCAGCACTAGGCTGGGCTTTTTACCACATTTACCTAATGGTAAACAGTAGCTTACATCATACCGCCCATACCACCCATGCCGCCCATATCAGGCATTGATGGACCGGATGAACGGTCTTCTGGTGCATCGGTGATCATCGCTTCAGTAGTCAGCATCAAAGCAGCAATCGAGGCAGCATGCTCGAGTGCTGAACGCGTGACTTTCGCTGGATCCAAAATACCCATGACCAACATGTCGTTGTACTCACCCGAAGCGGCGTTGTAACCAAAGTTACCCGTGCCTGCTTTGACGCGGTTCAACACCACCGAGGCCTCTTCGCCAGCGTTGGTAACGATCTGACGCAAAGGCGCTTCCATCGCACGACGCAAAATATTGATGCCGGCATTTTGGTCATCGTTGTCGCCACGCAGAGTTTCCAGTGCCGCCACAGCACGCACTAGCGCCACGCCACCACCAGCAACCACACCTTCTTCTACCGCAGCACGGGTTGCGTGCAGGGCATCGTCAACGCGGTCTTTTTTCTCTTTCATCTCAATTTCAGTTGCTGCACCGATTTTGATCACCGCAACACCGCCAGCCAACTTGGCTACGCGCTCTTGCAGTTTCTCTTTATCGTAATCCGATGTCGCTTCTTCGATCTGCATGCGAATCTGCTTCACGCGTGCATCGATTTCAGCTTTTTGACCGGCACCGTCGATGATGATGGTGTTCTCTTTCGAGACAACGACTTTTTTCGCTGAACCCAAATCGTTGAGCGTGGCATTTTCCAAGCTCAGACCGATCTCTTCAGAAATCACGGTCGCGGCAGTCAAGGTCGCGATGTCTTGCAGCATGGCTTTACGACGATCGCCGAAGCCCGGTGCTTTCACGGCGCAGACTTTCACGATGCCGCGCATCGAGTTCACCACCAAGGTGGCCAACGCTTCGCCTTCAACATCTTCAGCAATCAGCAACAATGGCTTGCCTGACTTAGCGACAGCTTCCAGCACCGGAATCAATTCGCGGATATTGGAGATTTTTTTGTCGACCAAGAGGATGAACGGGTTTTCCAGTTCAGCTGTCAGTGTGTCTTGCTTATTGGAGAAGTATGGGCTGATGTAACCACGATCAAACTGCATACCTTCAACTACTTCCAGCGTGTCTTCGAAGCCTGAACCTTCTTCAACGGTGATCACGCCTTCTTTACCCACACGCTCCATGGCTTGTGCGATGAGATCGCCAATCGTGGTGTCGGAGTTAGCGGAGATCGAACCGACTTGAGCAATCGCTTTGGTGTCGGTGCACGGTGTCGAGATGTTCTTGATCTCGGCCACGGCAGCGCGCACGGCTTTATCAATACCGCGCTTCAAATCCATCGGGTTCATGCCCGCGGCAACTGCCTTCAAGCCTTCGTTCAGAATGCTTTGTGCCAACACAGTAGCGGTCGTGGTGCCATCACCAGCGATGTCGGCAGTTTTCGATGCCACTTCTTTCACGAGCTGAGCGCCCATGTTTTCGAATTTGTCTTTCAGTTCGATTTCGCGAGCAACCGAGACACCGTCTTTGGTGATGTGCGGAGCGCCAAAGGCTTTATCGATGATGACGTTGCGGCCTTTTGGCCCCAAGGTCACTTTCACAGCGTCAGCCAAAATATTCACACCAGCGATCATGCGGGCGCGTGCGGAATCACCAAACTTTACTTCTTTAGCAGCCATGAGTATTACTCTCCAAAATCAGTTGAAAAAAGGGTCAATAAAAAACGGGGATCAACCCAGAACAGCAAAAATTTCTGACTCTTTCATGATCAGCAGTTCATCGCCATTGATCTTCACGGTGCTGCCGGCGTATTGGCCAAATAACACTTTGTCGCCAACTTTCACATCCAGCGGGCGCACATCGCCATTTTCTTTGATGGTGCCGTTACCGATAGCAACCACTTCACCTTGCGATGGTTTTTCAGCAGCTGAGCCCGGCAGCAAAATACCACCAGCAGTTTTGGTTTCTTCATCAACGCGACGAATAACAACGCGATCATGCAAAGGACGAATGTTCATAAAACCTCCAGGTTTTGGCTTGAAATAAGTGCTCTTACGAGCGGATATAAATCCGTGGCGCATTAAAATTCGCCTTGTTGTCTTAGGTGGGGGCAGTGTGCGGCGCTTCAAGGGCAAAATGAAAAAATTTGCGGCAATCGTCGCCGATGCGCGACTGAGTCGTTAGAGTGTCTGCACACCCAATGAGAGCCGTCATGACCAAACGCGCCAATGCCGCCAAAGGCACCCTGAACAACACTCCCAATAACACATCGTTGATCGCCGCCTTTGGCCTGCGCTCCGCACGCACCATGTTTCTCTTCGGCTTCGCCTCTGGCCTACCGTTTTTGCTAGTCGGCGGCACGCTCTCGGTGTGGTTAAAAGACAGCGGCATCTCACTGGAAAGTATCGGCCTTATTAGCCTTGCTAGCCTCGCCTACGCCTTTAAATTTGTCTGGGCACCATTGGTCGATCGCTGGCAACTACCGGTCTTACGCAGACTCGGGCGGCGTCGCGGCTGGCTGGTGTTTGCTCAAGCATTACTGGCGTTGTGTTTAGTGCTGATGAGCCTGCTCACACCCAGCGGCGGATTGGCACTATTTGTTGCACTCACCGTGCTGGCTGGCTGGGCTGGCGCCACGCAGGATGTTGTCGTCGATGCCTATCGCATCGAAATCGCACCGATGGAAATGCAAGGCGCCCTAGCCGCAACCTACACGCTGGGCTACCGCATCGCCCTGCTGATCTCTGGAGCAGCGGCATTACTGATGGCCGACCATCTACCGTGGTCGCTGATTTATCAGGCGATGGCGGCAATCGTTGTACTGACGATTATTGTTACCTTGCTGTCACCGGAACCTATGGTCGAAGCCGCCGCCATCGCTTCCGATGAGCAACCACTGCTGCGCTCACTCGCCACCAGCATCATCGGCCCGTTTCGCGATTTCTTTTCGCGCTATGGCGGATCACTGGGCTGGGGACTGCTGCTATTTATTGGCCTCTTTAAAGTCTCGGACCAAATGCTCGGCGTCATGGCACTGCCGTTTTACTTAGATGTGGGCTTCACGAAAACTGAAATCGCCGGCGTATCGAAACTCTTTGGCGTCTGGGTTGGCATCGCAGGGGCATTTTTGGGTGGCGCGGCGGTGGTGCGCTTTGGCGCGCACCGCATGCTGCTCATCGCTATCTTGCTTGGTGCCGCCAGCAATTTGCTTTATGTCGTGCTCGCACTTTTCCCGGGCAATTTATCTATTTTTATCGCAGTGATAGGCGGTGAAAATCTATCCGGCGGCTTTTTAGGCTCGGTCGCCGTGGCGTGGTTGTCGGCGCTGGTCAGTCGCGAATACA
>JBDSQT010000118.1:0-15728 GCA_039929665.1 Paraperlucidibaca sp. | reverse complement strand
CCGCTTCAGGATCATCGCCATTGACGTGGAAAATGGGTGGTTGCACCATTTTTGCCACGCCCGTGCAGTACTCCGTCGAGCGCGCGTCATCAATGCGGCTAGTGGTAAAACCGACCTGGTTATTGATGACAATGTGAATGGTACCGCCCGTACGATAGCCGCGCGTTTGCGACATCTGGAAGGTTTCCATGACCACACCTTGGCCGGCAAACGCAGCATCACCATGGATGCTGATGGGCATCACGGATCGGCCAGTTGCATCGCCACGACGATCTTGGCGAGCGCGTACCGAACCTTCCACCACCGGCGAGACAATTTCCAAATGCGATGGGTTAAAGGCCAACGCCATATGTACTTCACCGCCCGAGGTCATCACATTAGATGAGTAACCTTGGTGATATTTCACATCACCAGATCCACTTTGGTGAAAGGTTTTACCAGCAAACTCATCAAATAGACTGGCGGGCTTTTTACCTAAGATGTTCACCAACACATTGAGACGGCCGCGGTGCGCCATGCCAATCACCACTTCTTTGGTGTCATAGCTACCGGCGCGCTGAATCAACTCGGCGACCATAGGAATTAAGGCCTCACCGCCCTCTAGACCGAAGCGTTTAGCACCCGCAAACTTAGTGCCGAGATACTTCTCTAGGCCTTCAGCCGCGGTGATCTGCTCCAACAGGCCTTTTTTAATGTCTGTCGAATAACCCGGCTGGCCGCGCTTGCCTTCTAAGCGCTGCTGAATCCAGCGCTTTTGCGCCGTATCGACAATATGCATGTACTCAATGCCAATGCTGCCGCAGTAAATCGCGTTCATAGCATCGACCATTTCGCGCAAGGTACATTCATCTTTACCAATGGCTAAATTGCCGGTTTGGAATACCGTGTCCATATCCGCGAGCGATAAACCATGAGTCGCTATATCTAAGTCAGCCACTTCAGGGCGAGCCATAAGGCCGAGAGGGTCAAGATTGGCGCGCTGATGGCCACGGTTTCGATAGCCGGCAATAAGCTGTAGCACACCTACTTGGCGTCGTTCGTGACCACTGCTCACGCTACCTGTTGGCGCGGGGCGCGAACGGCTACTGTTTTTAGCGAGGAGTAAAAATTGCTCCCGCACGCCTTTGTGCGGGGTGTCGATGCTAATGCCGTCGACACGAGGAAGTTTTTCAAAATAGCTGCGCCAGTCTTCTGGCACATCATTTGGGGCTACAAGGTATTGCTCGTACAGCTCTTCAACATAGGCGGCGTTTTCGGCAGAGAGTTGAGAGGTTTTCAACTGCCGTAGCATCTGGCCTTCTTGCATGATGATTTTCCCAAGCGGAGGTGCGCAAGGCGATTGGCACGATTGATAACCGCCGCCCTCCTTTTGACTGTCACCGCAGCACCCTTTTAAGGCACTACGACCCGCACATAGGCGCATTTTAAGCGCTTTTTATGCATAAACCGCGTGGAGCAGTCTAGCGCGAATAACCTAGCGGTTAAACCACTAGTCCAGCGCGAATGCGATTAATTCCGACTAAAGGCGCAGGCTATCCGCACAAATAAAAACGGGCCCTAGCAAGAAACTCACTAGGGCCCGTTTTTAATACAGCAACCGCAGGGCGTTTATGAGCCTTGGGTAAGCAACATATTGCGAATGTGGCCAATGGCTTTGGTTGGATTCAAGCCTTTAGGACAAACGCTGACACAGTTCATGATGCCGCGGCAGCGGAACAAGGAGAACGGGTCGTCGAGCTTAGACAAACGCTCCTCAGTGGCATTGTCGCGGCTATCGGCGAGGAAGCGCCAGGCTTGCAGTAGCGCCGATGGGCCGAGGAACTTTTCAGGGTTCCACCAAAACGATGGGCAGCTGGTGGTGCAGCAAGCGCACAAAATGCACTCATACAAACCATCGATCTTTTCACGCTCTTCAGGTGTTTGCAGACGCTCAATGGCCGGCGTTGGCGTGTCATTGATAATAAACGGCTGCACTTTTTCGTACTGGTTATAGAACATAGTCATGTCGACAACCAAGTCACGAATGACTGGCAGACCAGGCAAAGGCTTAACAATCAGATGATTGCCACCTTTAGTGGCTTGCGAGACTGGCACGATGCAGGCCAATCCACTTTTGCCATTCATGCTGAGGCCGTCGGAACCGCAGACGCCCTCACGGCAGGAGCGACGATACACCAAGGTATCGTCTTGCTCTTTAACGAGATTCAACACGTCCAACACCATCAAATCACGACCTTGCGTGTCGATTTGATAGTCCTTCATATACGGTTCGCGATCCGTTTCCGGGTTATAGCGATAGATGCTGACTTTTAGCATGATGCACCCTCGAAATTAGTAAGTACGAGCCTTGGGCTGGAAGGTTTTCACCTGTTTCGGCGCGAAGTTGACGGCACGCTTGCTCACCGTTTTCGACGAGGTGTTGAACAAGGAGTGCACCAGCCAGTTTTCGTCATCACGATCTGGGTAATCTTCACGGCTGTGTGCGCCACGCGACTCGGTACGATTTTGTGCCGACAAGGCAGTTGCCTCAGCGGTTTCGAGCAAGTTATCGAGCTCAAGTGCTTCAACACGCGCGGTGTTGAAGGCATTACTCTTATCGCCCAAATGCGCTTTCGCAATACGCTCACGCAATGCCGCCACAGCGGCTACACCAGCGTCCATGTCATCGCCGCGACGGAAAATACCGAAGGCCGATTGCATGGTTTTTTGCAGCTCTTTACGCAGCGCAGGAACAGATTCGCCACTCACTGAGTTGTCCCAACGCGACATACGGGCTTGCGCACGCTCGATATCCGACTCACTGGGTTGACGCTGCTCTAAGCCCTGACGCAAGGCATCCTCAATATGCAGGCCAGCAGCGCGACCAAATACCACGAGATCGAGCAGCGAGTTACCGCCGAGACGGTTAGCCCCGTGTACCGATACGCAAGCAATTTCACCAACAGCATAGAGACCGGGAATGATCGAGTCTTTGCCCGAGGCATCCGTGCTGAGAGCCTGACCATGCACATTGGTGGGGATACCGCCCATCATGTAGTGGCAGGTTGGAATAACCGGGATGGGCTCTTTTACTGGATCGACATGAGCGAAGGTCATTGCCAATTCGCAAATGCCCGGCAGACGGCTATGCAGCACATCTTTACCGAGGTGATCGAGCTTCAGGTAGAGGTACTCTCCGTCTGGACCCGCACCGCGGCCTTCACGAATTTCCAACGCCATGGAACGGGCAACCACGTCACGCGATGCCAAGTCTTTGGCATTCGGCGCGTAACGCTCCATGAAGCGCTCGCCATCTTTGTTGAGCAAGTAACCGCCCTCGCCACGACAACCTTCGGTCACCAGCGTACCGGCGCCGGCGATGCCGGTGGGATGGAACTGCCACATTTCCATGTCTTGCAGCGGAATGCCAGCACGCGCCGCCATACCAACGCCGTCACCGGTGTTGATGTGCGCGTTGGTGGTCGATGAATAAATACGACCCGCACCACCTGTAGCAAACACCGTGGCTTTCGATTTGAAGAACACGGTTTCACCGCTAGCGATGTCCATGGCGATAACGCCACATACCGCACCGTCTTGGTTACGCACGATGTCGAGCGCTAACCATTCGATGTAGAACTTGGTTTGATGCTTGAGATTTTGCTGATACAGCGTGTGCAATAGCGCATGGCCGGTACGGTCGGCAGCAGCGCATGTACGCGCAGCCTGACCACCTTCGCCATAGTTTTTCGACTGACCGCCGAAAGGACGCTGGTAGATGCGGCCTTCTTCAGTCCGCGAGAATGGCAGACCCATGTGCTCGAGCTCAAACACGGCTTGTGGACCGACCGAACACATGTATTCGATAGAGTCTTGGTCACCAATAAAGTCAGCACCTTTGACGGTGTCGTACATATGCCAGCGCCAATCATCATTGGGATCGGATGAGGCAATAGCACAGGTGATGCCACCCTGCGCCGACACAGTGTGCGAGCGCGTGGGGAATACTTTCGAAATCAGCGCGGTTTTGAAGCCTGACTGTGCCAATTGCAATGACGCGCGCATACCGGCACCGCCGCCACCCACGATCACTGCATCAAAATTTACTGTACGCATCTTTGTCATGATCTTAGCTGCCCCAAATGATCTGAATGCCCCACACGATGACCACAAACAGCGCGATCGCCATGGCCATTTGCACTAATAAGCGCAACACATTGGCCTTTGGACCCATCTGCATTGATGTCATGTAATCGGTAGTGACTGTCCACATGCCAATCCACGCGTGGCCGACAAACGACAACAGCGCCAGCAGCGTGAAAATGCGCATGGGGGTGGTGGTCATAAAGCTGTGCCAGGTAGCGTAATCGACGCCTGGATGCGCAATGATCCAACCAAATAGCCATACCGTGTAGACCGCTAGAATGACAGCACTGACACGCTGGGCTAGCCAATCGGACAAACCCGAACGAGAGAAGCTTGTTGCACTTTTCATTAGAACATCACCCATACAAAGACAGCGGCAATGGCAAATGCCGAGGCCACTAATGTAGAAGTAGCGAAGGCACGACCACCTTCTAAAGTTTCAGCAATGCCCCAGTCCATAACCAAATGCTTAATGCCAGCGAGCAAGTGATAGACCAATCCAGCTAATGCAACAAACAGAACTGCTTTAGCGACAACGCCACTAAGCATGTCTTGGGTTGCAGCAAAGCTTTCTGGCGAAGCTAATGAGCAGCTCAGCAGCGCGAGCAGGCCCGGCACCACGAAAAACAGCAAAATGCCTGACAGGCGATGAAGGATAGAGGCGATAGCCACTGGCGATTTAAGATTGACTTCAATGATAGTAGCCAACGAAAGATTGACCGGTCTGTTGCTTTTCACAGAGAGCGTCCTGTTGGTCGGGCCCTAAGGGCATGGCTGATGTGTGGAATGTCCTCTAGCATAAGCACTTGAAAGGCAAGCATATTTGCTTAAATTTTGAGCGCTTAGTAGATTGATCTAAAAGTATAATCCCGCACAGATCGTAATACAAACCGGTAGAAACGCTATTTAGCAGACAAAAGCTAAACATTTGGCTAATTGCAGCGCAACTTACGCCGAAAAGCGCATACTGAGCTTGGGCTATTTATTGACAATTCGTGCTTGTGATTTAAGCTTAACGCGCAACCCGCACCAGGCTGCCTCCATATCGTCCCCATTCTTGATGCTTGCGCCCCGCGCGTTAGTTTAATTTGATGACGCTGAGGCTGCCCTCGCTGAGCGCTGAACCCCTCTTCAGGAGACCGTGATGACGGCCAAAACCGCGACGTTAACCATTGGCGATGAAACCATTAATCTACCTATTTCATCGGGCACATTAGGCCCAGATGTTATTGATGTTAAAGATATTTTAGCCAAAGGCTACTTCACTTACGACCCCGGCTTTATGGCCACCTCGGCGTGTGAGTCAAAAATTACGTTTATCGATGGTGATAAAGGCGTTTTACTGCATCGCGGTTATCCCATCGACCAGCTGGCGGAAAAAGCGGAATACCTCGAAGTCTGCTACTTGTTACTCAATGGCGAATTACCCAACGCCCAGCAAAAAGCAGAGTTCACTCAATTAGTGACCAATCACACCATGGTCAATGAGCAACTTCGCAAATTTTTCGAAGGTTTCCGCCGTGATGCTCACCCCATGGCCATTATGTGCGGTGTCGTTGGCGCGCTGTCGGCCTTCTATCACGATGACCTAGATGTTAATGACCCCAAGCACCGCGAAATCACCGCTATTCGTCTGATTGCGAAAATCCCAACAATTGCTGCCATGAGCTATAAATATTCATCTGGCCAGCCGTTCATGTATCCGCGCAATGATCTGAACTATGCCGAAAACTTCTTACACATGATGTTTTCAGTGCCCGCAGACGAAGGCTATAAGGTTAATCCTGTACTGGCTAAAGCCATGGATCGCATTTTCACTCTGCACGCTGATCACGAGCAAAATGCCTCAACATCGACTGTGCGTTTGGCCGGCTCCACCGGCGCCAACCCTTATGCCTGTATCGCAGCGGGCATTGCCGCGCTGTGGGGTCCAGCACACGGCGGCGCCAACGAAGCCGTGTTAAAAATGCTCGACGACATTGGCAGTGTTGAAAACGTTGCTGAGTTCATGGAAAAAGTGAAGACCAAAGAAGTGAAGCTGATGGGCTTTGGTCACCGCGTCTACAAAAACTTTGACCCACGCGCCAAAGTCATGAAGCAGACCTGTGACGAAGTACTCGCCGCACTCAATATCAATGACCCGCAACTTGCGCTGGCCATGGAGCTTGAGCGCATTGCGTTGAACGACCCATACTTTGTTGAGCGTAAGCTGTACCCGAACGTCGACTTCTACTCGGGCATTATTTTGAAAGCCATCGGCATCCCCACCTCCATGTTTACGGTGATTTTCGCCGTGGCACGCACGGTTGGCTGGATCTCGCATTGGCTGGAAATGCACAGCGCGCCGTACAAAATCGGCCGCCCTCGTCAGCTCTACACTGGCCACACACAACGTGACTTCACCTCGGTAGACAAGCGCTAATTCGCTAGTCTCCAGACACAAAAAAGCCGCGATTCATTCGCGGCTTTTTTGTGTCTGATGGTTTAGCGACAAGCTAACTCATCAGACAGGAAATTTTAATTAGCGATTGCGACTGGGCGCCATTGCCCCACGCTAATCGCGGCCGGCGAAACGGCGCCCGCTTCAGATATACAAGCACCGGCAAAGACATCTTCAGCATGCTCGCGGCAAGCACCACAGCAAGTCGAAACACCCGTGCGTTGCTGCAGGGCATCAAAGCTATTTATGCCATCACGCGCCGCTTGCGTAATCGCGCGATCGGTGACTCCGTGGCAAAGACAAACATACATGGGCGTGACCCTCGGCAAACGTGTCGATGACGCGAGTATAAATGAGATGGATTCGTATTTGCAAGTAATTCTCTGTCATCAACTGTTAGGCACCGCCTCAGCCAACACTCCGGTACCACTGACTGCTGTCCGTTCGCTGCTTTCGCCAAGACATTTGCCCTGCTAGGCTCGGCAACAGATTTTTCAGGAGATATGGCGATGGCAGCACTTGCCTTTATCGGCCTCGGTGTCATGGGCTTCCCCATGGCTGGCCACTTACAGCGCGCTGGACATCAGGTCACGGTATGGAATCGCTCCGAGGCAAAGGCCATCGCCTGGGTTGCGCGCTATCAAGGCCAACGCGCCGCCAGTGCTCGTGAGGCGGCCGCTGCCGCCGACATCGTGCTTACCTGTGTCGGTCGTGACGAAGATATCGCCGAAGTCGTTCGTGGTGCTGATGGCATTGCCGCCGGCCTTAAACGCGGCGGACTTATCGTAGACCATTCCACGGTCTCAGCCGCCATCACCCGCACACTCGCCGCGGAGCTTGCAGAGCTTGGTATTGATTGGGTCGATGCACCTGTGTCAGGCGGCCAACAAGGCGCAGAAAATGCCCAGTTAAGTATCTTCTGTGGCGGCAGCAACGCTACGGTGGCGCGCGCCCACGAGGTGCTCAGCGTATATGCCAAAGCGCAAGCGCATATTGGTGAGTGCGGTCAGGGCCAATTAGCAAAAATGGTCAACCAGATCTGTGTCGCTGGCGTCATTGAAGGCTTGGCAGAAGGCATATACTTTGCGCAGCAAGCCGGCTTAGATGTTGCTAAAGTCATGCCCTTGGTCGGGCAAGGCGCAGGCTCATCGTGGCAACTGCTTAATCGTTACCACACCATGCTCGCAGACTCTTACGAGCATGGCTTTGCTGTCGACTGGATGCGCAAAGACTTAGCGATAGTGCTAGCCGAGGCGCAGGCATTAGGTCTGGAATTGCCTGCAACCGAGTTGATTGACGGCTTTTATGCTGATGTACAACGCCTTGGCGGCGGTCGCTGGGACACATCAAGTCTACTGCGACGCTTACAAGAAAAATCCCGATGAAACGATGACAAACGCCGACCAATGCGCTTCAATCGCTCCATCACTAACCCCCAAGAAAAAAGGACACAACATGATTCGTTCTTCCAAGCTCGTGCCTAAGCTGGCGATCACTTTTGGCACCGCTGCCCTACTGGCTGCCTGCAACCCATTCGGCGGCGCTTCCTTAGAAAGCGAAACTGAAAAATTCAGCTACTCTGTTGGCGTAGACATCGGCAAATCCTTAGAGACCATTCGTGATGATCTCGATATGGCTGCTTTGACCAAAGGTCTTGATGACGTGATGGCCAAAAATGATTTGGCCATGGACGACAACGCACGCCGTGAAATTCAAACTGCAGTCGCACAAAAGCTGCGCGAGAAGCACATGAAAAAGCAAGAAAATGATGCAAAATCGGCCGTCGCTGATGGCGAGAAATTCCTCGCCACTAACGGCAAAAAAGACGGCGTAACAACTACCGCCAGCGGCTTGCAGTACCGTGTACTGACTGCCGGCACTGGTGCTAAACCAAGTGCTGAAGATACCGTCACCGTGCATTACAAAGGCACTCTGCTCAATGGCGAGACCTTCGATAGCTCCTATGATCGTAGCGAACCAGCGACATTCAAACTCAACCAAGTCATTCCTGGCTGGACTGAAGGTGTGCAGCTAATGAGCGTTGGCAGCAAATTTGAATTCGTCATCCCCGCCGCTTTGGCGTATGGCGAACAAGGCGCTGGTGGCAAAATTGGTCCTAACCAAGTGCTGAAATTTGACGTCGAACTACTAGACATCAAAAAGTAAAACACTACGCAACGCTGAATAAACCGCGCGCCACTATAAAAAGTAGTGCGCGGCCAACATAAAAAAGCCCGGTCAGTTCACATTGACCGGGCTTTTTTATGTCAGTTCATCCTGCCATGAGTCGCCTCGAGCAGCGGTGTTACGAGTTAATCACAGCATTCACCCGTAACACCTAGCGCCTGCTTAACGCTCGATGATAGCAACTACGCCCTGACCGCCAGCGGCACAGATAGAAACCAAACCACGGCCCTTACCTTTTTCGCTGAGGATCTTCGCCAAGGTACCGACGATACGACCACCAGTAGCGGCAAAGGGATGGCCTGCAGCCAATGACGAACCATTGACGTTGAGCTTGCTGCGATCGATTGAGCCTAATGGCGCATCGAGACCTAAGCGCTCTTTACAGAACGTGGGATCTTCCCAAGCCGCTAAGGTCGCCAATACTTGTGATGCAAAGGCTTCATGAATTTCATAGAAATCGAAGTCTTGCAGCGTTAAGCCACGACGAGCCAATAAACGTGGCACCGCATAGGCTGGCGCCATCAGCAGGCCTTCTTTCTTGTTCACAAAGTCAACCGAGGCCACTTCGCCATCAACAAAATAGGCCAGGATAGGCAAGTTATGCTGCTTCGCCCACTCTTCACTGGCCAGCAACACCACCGATGCACCATCGGTCAATGGCGTTGAGTTTGCAGCGGTCATGGTGCCTGTCTCGCGGTCACCAAAGCAGGGCTTTAAGGTGGCCAGCTTTTCAACATTGGAGTCTGGACGCAGGTTTTGATCGCGCTTTAGGCCAAGGTATGGGCTGACTAGGTCATCAAAGAAACCGCGCTCATAGGCAGCGGCGAGCTTGTGATGACTGCTCACCGCTAACTCGTCTTGCGCTTTGCGTGGCACATTCCACTCAGCGGCCGTGATGGCGGCGTGATCGCCCATGGCTAAACCCGTGCGCGGCTCGCCATTACGTGGCAGGTCAGGAATTAGGTGCTTGGGACGAATTTTCGTCAGTGTTTTCAGCTTAGCGCCAGTGGTTTTGCCACGGTTCACTTCCAACAAAATACTGCGCAGGCCTTCACTCAAGGCAATTGGAGCGTCTGAAGTAGTATCAACACCGCCAGCAATGCCAGACTCAATCTGACCAACGGCAATTTTGTTAGCAACCAAAATGGCGGCTTCCAAGCCCGTGCCACAGGCTTGTTGGATGTCATACGCGGTGGACTCAGGAGCGAGCTTGGTGCTTAACACGCACTCACGGGTTAAGTTGAAGTCGCGGCTGTGCTTAAGCACCGCACCAGCAACAACTTCGCCAATGCGCACACCATCAAGATTGCAGCGACTCACCAAGCCATCGAGGGCGGCAGTTAGCATGTCTTGGTTGGATGCAGTGGCGTAGACGCTATTAGAGCGCGCAAAAGGAATGCGATTGGCGCCAACAATGGCGACCTTGCGTAACGTGGTCATGATAAGACTCCTATGGAAACCTCGTCACGCTAGCACAAAAGGCGGACAAACTATTGGCCGAAATGCGCCGCCAAGTAGATAAGCAGGCAAATACAGCAGCCCGTAGATTTGCTAGGCTGCGCCCAAGCCAATTACCGCCAAGGAAACCTGTCATGAGCGATCGTTATATTGATTTTGTGAACTCCCCATTTGGCCAGCTAGTTGCCAAGAACCTCGGCCTACCTAGCCCAATGCCATTAGATCGCTTCGATGCCAGCGCGCCGGTAATTAAAGGCACTGTATTGTTAGGCGCCGCCAAAGATAGCGACCTCACCACCGCCATCGCGACAGTGTTGAAAAACATTAACGCCGAAACCTTTGCGTTTTTCGATAGCGGCGTGCATGAAGCCGCAGCCAGCACCGGCCTGAACGCACAAGCCTATGTGCCCAGCGCCGACGATAGCCAAAAATTCAAAGCCTTGGTGTTTGATGCTTCGGGCATTAAAAACAGCGAGCAATTAAAAGCCCTGCACAACTTCTTTGGCCCCGTCATTCGCAAAATGAACGGCTCAGGCCGCATCATTGTTATCGGTCGCACGCCTGAATTGCTGGATGACACCAAATACGCCACCGCCCAACGCGCCCTCGAAGGCTTCACCCGCGCCATCGGCAAAGAAGTGAAAAAAGGCTGCACCGCGCAGCTGATCTATGTCGCGCCCAATGCCGATGCCAACGTAGAGTCGACCCTGCGTTTTTTCATCTCGCCTAAATCAGCTTACGTTTCTGGCCAAGTCGTGCGTGTTCTAGACACCGCCATTGCTGGTGAAACACCTAACTGGGCACAACCATTAAGTGGCAAAGTAGCTTTAGTCACTGGCGCCTCACGCGGCATTGGTGAAGCCATTGCGCAAACCTTGGCTCGCGACGGCGCACACGTTATTTGCCTCGATGTGCCACAGCAAGAAGCTGACCTGCAACGCGTCGCCGCCAGCATTAATGGTTCGGTACTAGCGCTGGACATCACCGCGGCTGACGCACCAAAAACCATCGCCGCACATTGCAAAAAAGCCCACAAAGGCTTGGACATCATTGTGCATAACGCCGGCGTGACCCGCGATAAAACGCTGGCCAATATGAAAGATCAGCTCTGGAATATGGTCATCGACATCAATTTGTCGTCGGAAGAGCGCATCAACGATGAGCTGATTGCCAAAAAAATCTTGCGCGCCAATGGCCGTGTGATCTGCGTCTCGTCGATCTCCGGCATCGCTGGCAACATGGGTCAAAGCAACTATGCCACCTCGAAAGCTGGTGTGATCGGCATGGTCGATAGCATGAAGCCACAACTGGAAAGCATCGGCGTGACCATCAACGCCGTGGCGCCTGGCTTTATTGAAACGCAAATGACGGCCGCTATTCCCTTCGCGATTCGCGAAGCTGGCCGTCGCATGAACTCTATGTCGCAAGGCGGCTTGCCAGTGGATGTCGCCGAAGCTATTGCGTGGTACGCCAGCCCCGCCTCCAACGGCGTCAATGGCAATATCGTGCGCGTTTGTGGCCAAAGCTTGATCGGCGCTTAAGGATTAATCGTCATGTCTGTTATTGAAATGCAAGATGCGCCCAGTGCTTTAGGTTTTTACGCGAAGGCCGTGCTCAACGGCTTTAGCGCTAAAGGCGGCGCGCTGCCGGCGTTGACCGTGAGCCAGCGCGATGTTCGTATCGACCGTGCGCATCTGACCGATTACAACCGTGTTTGCGGCTTTGCCGTGCGCGACACGCTGCCATCGACCTATTTGCACATCCTGACCTTTAACCTGCAAATGCGCGTGATGACCGATAAGGCCTTCCCGTTTGCGCTGCTCGGCCTGGTGCATATCAGCAATGAGATTACGCAGCTGCGCCCAGTGCGTAGCAGTGAAGTGCTGCGCTTTACCACCACCGCGACGAACTTGCAGACGCATGACAAAGGCGTGACCTTTGACCTGCGCAGCGAAGCGTACGTTGGCGATGAGCATGTGTGGACTGGCGTAAGCACGTATTTACGCCGCCAAGCGAACAACGGCGCGGCAGCTACGAAACCTGCCAGCAAAACGGCTACTGAGAAAAGCGCCACAAAGCCTAAAAAAGTAGCTACCGCCAATGCCTACTGGCAAGTGCCGGCCGATATTGGTCGGCGCTATGGTGCGGTGTCAGGCGATCGCAACCCCATCCATCTCTATGCCGTGACTGCCAAGCTACTGGGTTTCCCACAAGCTATTGCGCATGGCATGTGGACGAAAGCTGCTTGTTTAGCGGCGATGGAGTCGATTTTACCTGAGGCTTACACGGTCCACGTGCAGTTTAAGCTACCGGTGCTATTGCCTGCGAAAGTGGCCTTTAGCAATAATATCAGCGCTACTTCGACAGCATTTACTGTGGCCGATGCACGTAAAGGCAAGCCCCATTTGGCCGGTACGGTTACGGCATTGAATACGGCGAAGGTTGGGGTGGCACCAGCGGCTCCGAAAGCCGCACCAAAGGCTGCGCCGAAAACAGCGCGCAAAGCCAAGCCCGCTGTTAAGCCAGCAACCAAGCCCACGCTAGCAAAAGCAAAGGCTACACCTAAGGCTTAAGCGGAACTAACCAGCCGTGTGCATGCTCGGGGTGACTTAAGCGCGTTAATCGCAGCGCGAAAGCCACCTCGAGCGCCGCCACATAGCCCTCTGCAGCAACCTCTCCCGCCCACAGCACATGCCCCTGCCCCATCACCAAGGCGTGACTAGCAAAGGCAAATGGTGCATTCATGTCATGCACACTCGCTAGCACGGTCGCTCCGGCCTCGGCAGCGTGCGCGCAGGCCTTAAATACCGTCTGTTGATGCGGCCAATCGAGCGCCGCCAGCGGCTCATCCAAAAGCCATAAGCGCGGCTCACTCGGCTCAGCCAAGGCCAACTGCAAGGCCGAACGCGCGAGCATCACGCGCTGCTGCTCACCGCCCGAGAGTGTCGGCCAGCGCCGCGCCATGAGCTGCGCGATATCCCAAGTTTGCACAATATCATCGAGGCAGCTACTGAAACGCGGATGCATGCCGCCCCACGGATAGGCTGCCATCTGCACAATAGCCGCGACCGTTAGTGCAGCAATGAGGCCATGATGCTGCGGCAAGACACTGCGCTGCTGCGCCCAGCGCCGGCTATTCCAACTCGGCAATGGCTGGCCCTGCCATTCGGCACAGACATTCGCGGCACCTTGCTCATTATCGAGACCACTGATGTGACGCAGCAAGGTCGATTTGCCAGCCCCGTTGGGCCCCAAAATCGCCCAGCATTGACTCGGCAAAAAGCTCAACTCGGGTAGCGCCAACACCGGTGTATTGTTCGCCGCATAGAGCGTTTGCTGTGACAGCGTAAGGCCGTTCATCGCTGCCACCGCTGACGTAAAATAAACAAGAAAAATGGCGCGCCAAAGAGCGCGGTGAGGATACCCACCGGCAGCTCTAATGGCGCCATGAGCGTGCGCGCCAGCGTGTCGGCAAAAATCGCCAGCACGCCGCCAATCACCACACTCGCCGGCATCAACTGGCGATGCATATGGCCGACTAAACGGCTAGCGATATGCGGTGCCATTAAGCCAATAAAGGCAATGCTACCGGTCTGTGCCACAGCCATGGCGACGACAGCGGCACTGGCCCAAATCACTTGGCGACGAAAACGCCGGACATTAAGACCTAAATGCCCAGCCTCGCGATCGCCTAATAACCAAATATCGAAGCTCGCACAGTGGCGCATACCCCAGATAAGTAGCCCGACCAAGAGCACGGCGTTGGCGGCCAACCAGGACCATTCGGCATTGGCGAAACTACCCATCAACCAGAAGCTGCCCGCTCGTAGGCCCTCATCGGGAGCCATGATCAGCAAGAGCTGAGTGGCGGCCGAGAGCACTGCATTTAGCGCGATACCCACCAGCAGCAGCGCCTCGGCTTGCAGCTGATAACGCCGCGCCATCGCCAGCACCGTCATCAAGGCCAAGGCCGCGCCAATACAGGCAGCAATGGGCATGAAAAAGACATACGCTGTGCCCAGCAATAAGCTCAGTACAGCCGCTAAGCTGGCACCGGCACTGACGCCTAATAAGCCCGGCTCAACCAGCCCGTGGCGAAACAAGGTCTGCAGCCAGAGGCCAGAAACTGCCAAGCCTGCGCCGGCCATGAACGCCAACAGCACGCGCGGCAAGCGCAATTGCCAGAAGATCTCGGCGCCTAAGTCGCCGGGCGGCAAGTTATAGGCCAAGGCTGTTGCCAGTAAGGCAGCAACACATAGCGCCAGCGTCAGCTTGCTGAGAGGCGAGGAATAGGACAAGGAAGAGGCCATGGATGCGTGAGTAACACCGCGAACGAATGAGGCCTCAAGCATAGGGGGCGCACATCGAACGGTCTACTCTTGTGCAACGTTTGACTAACAAATGAACAATAGACTCTGGCTAAAGCAGGACTTGCCAGCGCCGATACGACAGTAGAGAGTATAGCCAGCTGCAAGACCCGCGGAGAGCACTATGGACAAGCCAATAGCCTCTAGTCGACACACTGCCTTGGTATTGTCGGGAGGTGGTGCACGAGCGGCTTATCAGGTCGGGGCCCTGCAGGCTATCGCCGAAATGATGCCCACTCAGTGCGGCAATCCTTTCCAGATCATTTGCGGAACCTCAGCTGGCGCCTTAAACGCCACCAGCTTGGCAGTGCATGCCGCCTGCTTTCAAGAGGGCGTAAATGCACTGCGCGAGGTCTGGGCCAGCTTTCACAGCGCTCAGGTCTATCGGACCGACTGGCCCGGCGTGCTCGCAGGTGCACTGCGCTGGCTCTGCAATTTGGCGTTTGGCTGGTTTAATCGCGGCAAACCCGTGTCGCTCCTTGATAACGCCCCGTTGCATCATTTGCTCAGCGAAGCGCTGGATCTCTCGCGCCTGCCAGCCTCTATACAAGCTGGGCATTTACGCGCGCTATGCATTACTGCCTGTAGCTATTCACGAGGCGATTCGGTGAGCTTTTTTCAAGGTGCACCCGATCTCGAGAACTGGGCACGCGCTCGCCGCCGCGGCATACGCTGCGATCTCAGCATTGAACATCTGATGGCTTCAAGCGCTATTCCACTGCTGTTTCCCGCGGTTAAGTTACAACAAGAATATTATGGCGATGGCGCACTACGCCAACTGGCGCCCATCAGTCCAGCACTGCATCTGGGCGCTGAGCGTATTTTGGTGATTGGCTCCGGCATGCAAAGCCCTGAGCCAAAACGCTTTAAGCGCAGCGGCTATCCAAGCTTGGCGGAAATTATCGGGCACATCATGAGCAGCTCATTTACCGATAGCCTGGAGATGGACATTGAGCGGCTACATCGCATCAATAATACCGTGAAGCAACTGCCTGCAGAGGCCAGCACCACGCTGCGGCCCGTCGACTATCTCGTGCTCAGCCCTGAGCTGGCGAGCATCGAAGAGCTTGCCAGCCAATACGCCGGCTCATTGCCGCCGGCAATTCGTAGCTTTGTACGCGGCTCCGGGATGTTCAAGCGTAGCGGCTCCA
>JBDSQT010000117.1:0-9873 GCA_039929665.1 Paraperlucidibaca sp. | reverse complement strand
TCATCAGCACACCGCGACCGTAGCCACGGCTGATTGGGTCTTGTCGGCGGCAAGTTTTGTCGAAGGCGATGGCACCGTGGTCAGTCAAGAGGGTCGTGCGCAACGCTTCTACCAAGTCTTTGATCCGTCGTATTACGACGCTGAGGTGCTGGTGCGTGAGTCGTGGCGCTGGTTGCATGCCCTACGCAGCACGTTGATTGGCCAAGATGTGCGCTGGACTCAGCTTGATGATGCTACTGGCGCTACCGCGGCACATCACCCCGCCTTGGCGGCGATTGTTGATGCCGGTCCGGCGGCGAGCTTTCGCATTCAAGGCCTGAAAATTGCCCGTGAACCGCGCCGTTACTCTGGCCGTACCGCGATGCGCGCGAATATCTCCGTGCATGAGCCGCGAGCCAGTCAAGATATTGATACGGCCTTGGCGTTTTCGATGGAAGGCTATAGCGGCCCCAACGAAAATTCGCGCTTAGTGCCCTTTGCCGCCGCACCAGGCTGGAACTCGCCACAAGCGTGGAGTAAGTTTCAAGATGAAGTCGGTGGCCATTTACGCGGTGGTGATGAAGGTACGCGCTTGTTTAGCGGCACCCATGACAGTGCGTACTTCACCGATATTCCGCTGGCGTTTAGCGCTGTTGCAGGCCAACTCCGTATTGTCGTGCGTCACCATCTGTTTGGTAGTGATGAGCTCAGTGCCCGTGCCGCCGTGGTCGCGCCCCGCATTGCCGAAGCCTTTGCTGGGTTATCGCCTGTGACGGCCGCACGCTTGCAACTAGGTGCTGGCGATACGTTGACTCTGAGCATCAATGGTGAGGCCGTAAGCTTGCCAGTGCAGTTCAGCGCCAGCCTTGCCGATGGTGCCGTTAGCCTGCCGCAAGGCTATGGTGTCTGCGCATCAGCATTGCAAGAACGCTGGGTTGCCAGCATTGCCGGAGGCCACGCCGAATGAATATGGACTGGATGACGCCGGACTTAATCGTCATCGTCACGCAAGTGGCTAAGGCGGTGGTGATCTTGCTGGCCGTGGTGCTGTCGGCGGCCTTTTTGAGCTTTGTTGAGCGTCGTTTGCTGGCACTTTGGCAGGACCGTCACGGCCCCAACCGCGTTGGCCCATTCGGTCTGCTGCAGCTTTTGGCCGATATGTTGAAGATGTTTTTCAAAGAGGATTGGACGCCACCGTTTGCAGACAAACTGATCTTCTGGCTGGCTCCGGCCATCGCGTTGTCCTCGTTGCTGATGGTGATGGCAGTGATTCCAATCACCCCTGATTGGGTAGTGATTGATCTGAACATCGGCTTGCTGTTTTTCCTAGCCATGGCAGGTTTGGCGGTCTATGCCGTGCTCTTTGCCGGCTGGGCCAGTAACAATAAATACGCCCTACTCGGTGCCATGCGTGCTTCGGCACAGACTCTGTCCTATGAAGTGTTCATGGGCATCGCCTTGATGGGCGTGGTGGCGCAAGCCGGCTCATTTAGCCTGCGCGATATCGTCTTCGCGCAAGAAGGTCTGTGGTATATCGTGCCGCAGTTTTTTGGCTTCTGTACCTTCTTGGTCGCAGGCATTGCAGTGACTCACCGCCACCCATTCGATCAGCCGGAAGCTGAGCAAGAGCTCGCCGACGGCTATCACATCGAATATTCAGGCCTGAAATGGGGCATGTTCTTTATTGGTGAATACGTCGGTGTGGTCGTGGTCTCGGCGCTCTTGGCGACCTTGTTTTTGGGCGGTTGGTTGCCGCTGCCTATTCCGTACCTCGAGGGCATCCCGCCGTTTTTCTGGTTTGCCGCGAAAACAGGTTTCTTCATCATGTTTTTCGTGCTTATTCGCGGCGCATTGATGCGTCCGCGCTATGACCGCGTGATGACTTTTGGCTGGATGGTGTGTCTGCCATTGACGCTAGTTAACTTATTGGTGACCGCTGCGGTCATCTTGCTTAATACGCCGCAGTGAGGGAGCGATCATGACGCTTACAGGTATTTTGGTCGGGACTTACACACAGCTGCGCAGCATCGTGATGGTGTTTATGCACGCTTTCCGCAAGCGCGACACGCTGATGTATCCGGAAGTGCCGATTTATGTGCCGCCGCGCTACCGTGGCCGCATTGTCTTAACGCGTGACCCCGATGGCGAAGAGCGCTGCGTGGCCTGCAACTTGTGCGCCGTGGCGTGTCCCGTCGGCTGTATTTCGCTGCAAAAGGCAGAAACCGAAGATGGCCGTTGGTATCCAGAATTCTTCCGGATCAACTTCTCGCGCTGTATTTTTTGCGGCATGTGCGAAGAGGCCTGCCCAACCACAGCCATTCAGCTCACGCCAGACTTTGAGCTGGCCGAGTTCAATCGCCAAGACCTGGTCTACGAGAAAGAGCACTTACTGATTTCTGGCCCCGGCAAAAATCCGGATTACAACTTCTACCGCGTCGCTGGTCTGTCCATCGCCGGTAAGCCTAAGGGCAGCGCGCAAAACGAAGCGGTCCCGGTCAGTGTTAAAGGCTTGATGCCCTAGTCGGCACTAGCGCCACCAACGAGAGAGAATCTAGCGTGGATATTATTTTTTATGTAGCAGCCGTGGTGGCCATTTTGGCCACGGTGCGGGTCATCAGCAACGCCAATCCGGTGCATGCGCTGCTCAACCTTATCGTCTCGCTGCTCGCGGTGGCGGTGGTGTTTTTCAGCCTCGGCGCGCCATTTGCCGGCATCTTAGAGGTCATCGTCTACGCCGGTGCCATCATGGTGCTGTTTGTCTTCGTGGTGATGATGCTCAACCTTGGCGATGCCACCGTAGCGCAAGAGCGTGCGTGGCTGCGCCCGAAAGTTTGGATCTTGCCCGCCATGTTGGCGCTGGCCTTGTTTGCTGTGCTGCTCTGGGCACTTACCGGCATGGGCACGAACCTAGCCGGTCACACACAGGTTGACGCTCGTGAAGTCGGCATTAGTCTATTTGGCCCGTATTTGCTAGCAGTAGAGCTGGCCTCATTTTTGTTATTGGCAGCGTTGGTGGCGGCTTATCACCTCGGTCGTTCGGAGGATGCCTCGTGATGTCTGGAGTGCCCATGGAGCACGGTTTGGCATTGGCCGCCGTGCTGTTTTGCTTAGGTGTGGTGGGGTTGCTGGTGCGTCGCAACATCCTCTTCATGCTGATGTCATTGGAAGTCATGATGAATGCGGCAGCGCTGGCATTTGTCGTTGCCGGTGCGCGTTGGGGTCAGCCCGATGGCCAAATCATGTTCATCATGATTTTGTCGCTGGCGGCTGCCGAGGCGTCTATTGCCTTGGCCATTGTGCTGCAGCTGCATCGCCGCTTCAAAACCCTCGATATCGACTCAGCTAGCGAGATGCGCGGATGAACGCTTTATTCCTCACCTTCCTCGCACCGCTGCTGGGCTTCTTAATTCTCGCCTGCGCGCGTGGTCGTATTAGCGAAAATATCGCTGCCTTTATTGGCGTCGGCAGCATGGCGATCTCGGCCGCGGCCGCCGCCTATGTTGGCTACGACTTTCTACAGCATCCACCCGAGGGCGGTGCTTACACGCAAGTCATCTGGTCATGGATTGCCGTAGAGGGTCTTGATGCGACCTTCGCCCTGCGCCTCGATGGTCTGTCGCTGACCATGCTGGGCGTCATTACCGGCGTTGGCTTCCTCATTCATGTCTTCGCCTCGTGGTATATGCGCGGCGACGATGGCTATGAGCGCTTCTTCTCCTATATGAACCTGTTCATTGCCAGCATGTTGTTTTTGGTGCTCGGCGATAACTTCCTCTTCCTCTACTTCGGTTGGGAAGGCGTCGGTTTGGCCTCGTATTTGCTCATTGGCTTCTACTACAAAGATGCCGCCAACGGCCTTGCCGCGCGCAAAGCTTTCATCGTGACCCGCGTTGGCGATACCCTCATGGCCATCGGCCTGATGATTATTTTCCGTGAGCTCGGCACGCTGAATATTCAAGAAGTCATGCGCTTAGCGCCGCAATACGTCAGCGCCGGTGACATCTGGATTACCTGGGCTACGCTGCTGCTATTAGGTGGTGCGGTGGGTAAATCGGCGCAATTACCGCTGCAAACGTGGCTGGCCGATGCTATGGCAGGCCCGACGCCAGTCTCGGCACTCATCCACGCCGCCACCATGGTGACCGCCGGCGTCTATCTCATCGCGCGTAGCCATGAGTTGTTTTTATTAGCGCCGGACGTCCTGCTGCTAGTCGGTATCGTCGGTGCGGTCACGCTGGTGCTCGCCGGCTTCGCGGCGCTGGTGCAAACCGATATCAAGCGCATCTTGGCTTACTCCACGATGAGCCAAATCGGCTATATGTTCCTCGCCTTGGGCGTTGGTGCGTGGTCGGCAGCGATCTTCCATCTGATGATCCACGCCTTCTTCAAAGCGCTGCTATTCCTCTCCGCCGGTGCCGTCATCATCAGTACGCATCACGAGCAAAACATCTTCAAAATGGGCGGTTTGCGTCACAAAATCCCCTTTGTTTATGTCTGCTTCTTGGTCGGTGGTGCCGCGCTAGCCGCCCTGCCGCTGGTCACCTCGGGCTTCTACTCGAAAGATGAAATCCTTTTTGAGGTCTGGGCTGGCGGTCATGACATGCTGCTCAACGCCGGTTTGCTTGGCGCCTTCCTGACCTCGCTCTACACCTTCCGACTAATTTTCGTGGCCTTTCATGGTGACACTGTCGGTCATGCCGAGCCCATTAAAGGGGCGTCATATTGGCTGCCTTTAGCGGTGCTGCTGGTGTTGTCGACGGCCGTTGGCGCGCTGGTACAACAGCCGCTCGGTGATGTCTTGCCGGCCATGCCATCGGCTGCGCTGGCGTTGGAAGCGGCTGAAGCGGGCCGTCATCATCTTGAATGGGTCTCCGGCAGTATTGCGGTATTCGGCATCTTGCTCGCCGCAGTGCTCTACCACGGCGATCGTCGTTGGGTGAAAGCCATCAGCGCCAGCGCCATCGGCCGCCTATTGACGCCGCTATGGTTCAACGCGTGGGGCTTCGACTGGCTCTATGATCGCGTGTTTGTGCGTCCGTTTATGGCGCTGACGCATTGGTGGCGTCACGACCCGCTCGATGGCGCCATGAATGTTGTGCCTTGGCTAAGCCAAGCCGGTCATCGCGCCCTAAGTCGCACCGAAAACGGCCAGATTCGTTGGTATGCCGCATCGTTTGCCCTCGGCGCCCTCGCCATTTTATCCGTGATGTTGTTGGTATAAGCCATGACTGTATTTGCTCCCGAAATTTTGCCGTGGTTGTTGCTGATTCCGTTCATTGGCGGTCTCTTAGCGTGGCAAACTGAACGCATCAGTGCCGTGCTTCCGCGCTGGATAGCACTCTTCACCATGCTGAGCTTCTTCGTCATCACCTGCCTGCTCTGGCTGCAGGGTGGCTATAGCGGCGGTGCCGTGGTCGAGGCTATTGGCAGTACACCGCAATGGCAGCTGGAATTTCAACGCGACTGGATTCCCCGTTTTGGCATTAGCTTCCACCTAGCGCTCGATGGCCTATCGCTGATCATGCTGATGCTCACCGGCCTGCTCGGCATGTTGGCGGTGGTCTGCTCGTGGAAAGAAATTGACCGTCATGTCGGCTTTTTCCATCTCAACCTGCTGTGGAACTTAGGCGGTGTCGCGGGCGTGTTCTTGGCCATCGACCTGTTCTTGTTCTTCTTCTTCTGGGAAATGATGTTGGTGCCGATGTACTTCCTGATTGCCCTCTGGGGTCATAAGGGAGCGACAGGTCGTAGCCGCATCAGTGCCGCCACCAAGTTCTTTATCTACACGCAAGCCAGCGGCTTACTCCTACTCTTAGCGATCATCGGCCTAGTGTTAATCAGTGCACAAACCACGGGTGTGCTGACCTTCAACTACATGGACTTGCTCGGCACCGCCATGGCACCTGCTGTTGAAATGATCTTAATGTTGGGTTTTTTCATCGCCTTCGCGGTGAAGTTGCCCGTCGTGCCATTTCATTCCTGGCTGCCTGATGCGCACGCGCAAGCACCGACGGCGGGCTCCGTCGATTTGGCCGGTGTGCTGCTGAAAACCGCTGGCTATGGTCTGCTGCGTTTCGGCGTGCCGTTATTTCCCAATGCCGCGCTGGAGTTCGCGCCCATCGCCATGGGGCTTGGCGTCATCGGCATTTTCTATGGTGCCGTGTTGGCCTGTGCGCAGACCGATATTAAGCGCTTGATTGCCTACACCAGCGTCTCGCACATGGGCTTTGTGCTGGTCGGTATCTACTCCGGCAATATGGTCGCTCTGCAAGGTGTGGTGGTGCAGATGTTGGCACACGGTCTGTCAGCCGGCGCGTTGTTCATCCTTTGCGGTGAGATCTATGAGCGTCTACACACGCGTGATTTGCGTGAGATGGGCGGACTCTGGACGCGCCTGCGTTATCTGCCGCCCATTGCCTTAGTATTTACGGCGGCTTCGTTGGGCTTGCCCGGCTTGGGTAACTTTGTTGGCGAGATCATGGTGCTGCTCGGTGCCTTCCAAGCTAACCCAATGATTGCTGTGCTGGCCTCAGGTGGCCTCATTCTGGCGGCAATATACGGTCTGATGTTTATGCAAAAAGCCTTTTATGGCCCCGCAAAATCAGCTACCCCATTGCCCGATTTGTCGGCGCGCGAGCTCAGCACACTAGTGTTGCTGGCGGTATTACTGGTTGGCCTAGGTGTGTATCCGCAGCCGGTATTTGATACCAGTGTGGCGAGCATGCAATTTCTTAATTCCGTCTACAGCCAGTCAGTGTTACCGACTGTGCCCTCTGCAGGTTGGTCAGCGCCATGACGATTTCTCTTGCACAACTTATTGCGCTACTACCGATCCTGATCACCGGGACCACGGCGGTGGTGGTGATGCTGTCGATTGCCATCAAGCGTCAACATGACCTCAACGCCAGCATCACAGTAATCGGTCTCAATGCCGCGTTGATATCGGTCTACTTTGCCTGGCAGGGCGGCCCACAGCAGGTCACTCCTCTGCTGATGATCGATTCTCATGCTTGCCTGTATATGGCCATCGCCTTGTTTGCCACGCTGGCTTGCGCAACGCTGATGCATGCGTACATCGAAGGCTATGACGATAATAAAGAAGAGATGTATCTGCTGCTGACCTTGTCGGTACTCGGTGCTTTGGTGCTGATCAGCGCACGCCACCTAACCTCGCTGTTTATTGGCCTTGAGCTCATGTCGGTGCCGGTTTACGGCCTCGTCGCCTATACCTTCCGCAATAAGCGCACGCTGGAAGCGGGCATCAAATACATGATTTTGTCGGCAGCTGCGTCGGCGTTCATGCTCTTTGGCATGGCACTGCTCTACGCAGACTCCGGCTCGATGTTGCTCGCCGACATTGGTGGTGATTTGGCGAAAGCTGGCCTGCTAAGCCCCTATGCCTACGCCGGCCTGGCACTGATTCTGGCGGCCTTGGCCTTTAAACTTTCGTTAGCGCCATTCCATTTGTGGACGCCCGATGTGTACGAAGGCGCACCGGCACCGGTGGCGGCGTACTTGGCCACGGTTAGCAAAGTCGCGGTGTTTGCCGTGTTGCTGCGCTTGCTCATTGAGGCTCCAGCGGCTCATAGCAGCGTGTGGAGCATGATCTTCGCGGTGATTGCCTTCGCCTCGATGATTATCGGTAACTTGCTGGCGCTGAACCAAAGCAATATCAAGCGCTTATTAGGCTACTCGTCCATCGCTCAGCTGGGCTACTTGATGGTTGTCGTAGTCGCTGGTGGTCAGCTCGCACTAGAGGCCGCGGCGGTGTATCTGATGGCCTATGTCGTCACCACCATCGGTGCCTTTGGTGTGGTCACGCTGACCTCCAGCCCCTATAAGCAGCAAGATGCCGATGAGCTGTTTGATTATCGCGGCCTGTTTTGGCGTCATCCCTATCTGACCGCCGTGCTCACCGTGATGATGTTGTCGCTGGCAGGCATTCCGCTCACCGCCGGCTTCATTGGCAAGTTCTATGTTGCCGCGCTCGGTGTCGATGCCGGCCTCTGGTGGCTGGTCGGTGCCTTGGTCGTCGGTAGCGCTATTGGTTTGTACTACTACCTGCGCGTGATCATCACGCTGTTTATGCCTGCACCAGCCATGCGCCGTATGGTGGCTGCGAATAACTGGGGCTTTCGCGTCGGCGGCTTAATGGTATTGCTGATGGCGGGGCTGATGTTTTTAATCGGGGTATATCCTGAGCCGATCATCGAGCTTGCCGCTCAAACCCATGTGGCGATGGTCGCTAGATAGTATGAAACGATTAAAAAAGGGCGCCTAGGCGCCCTTTTTTATATCTAAATGTAGTGGTCGCGATGCGCTCTTGTAACAAATTGATAACACAGCTTTGCTGGCCTAACATATGTCTAGTTAGCTAAAGTGTCTGCTTACGACTGTTTGGTCACATAACAAAAATAACTAGGACGCGTCCATGACTTCGCCTACCTCTCGCCTTGCCATCGCCCTGCTCGCCGCTTTGCCCATCTCGTCGATGGCTGCCATGGGCTCTGTCGCTACCAACTTTGGTTTGACTCCGGCCGATACCGCATCGGCACAAGCGCTATCGATGTTTAGCAATCAGCCATCAGCGGTGTATTACAACCCCGCGTACTTGGCGCGCGATCGTCGTGGCGCACTATCAGCAGGCTTTCTATTTACCGAGCAGGATCTTACCGTTAAAGGTTTTGGGACGCCGGACACCATCATTGCTAGCGGCGACACCGCTGAAGATAGCTCCAACTACAATGTTTTGCTGGGGTTGAAAACTGACTTAAGCACAATGCTGACCAGTAATCGTGCCATGGTGCTGGGTTTCCAGCTCGGTGCGGAGCGCACAGGTGAGCGCTTACTGTCGTTCAAATCGACAACATCGCAAGTGGGTCAGTCGTTGCGCTATGGGCAACAGTCGCTATTTTTGAGTGTGGGTGCGGGCTTAAATGTTATTCCAGGCTTCGATGTAGGGGCGGCCGCTCGTATCACGCTAGCCGCTGAGGCGCAGCTAGGTGCTGAGGCAAGACTCAATGGCGAAACGAGTGGCGAGGGCTTAACGGTGAGCGCCAAGCCGTCTATTCAGCCCATTTTGAGTGCCAATCTAAATTGGGGCGAGTTGATTTGCCCCGAGGATAAGTACTGTGGCTGGAATGGCTTGGAAACAGCATTGACCTATCGTTACGAGTCCGACTTCACGACGAATGTGACGGCTGATGCCACTGTGGTGAACGCAGTATCGCAGTTACCACTGCTTATTCGTACGCTCGACTCGTATCAGCCAGAAATGTTCTCTGCCGGCATTCAGTACAATTTTTACAAAATTCGACTCGCGGCATCAGCTGACTACCAGCTTTGGTCTGGCTTGAATGACAAACTGCGTAACGACACCGTCAAAGATCAAGCCCAGCTCCGCTTCAAGGATACCCTAGTGCCGCGTGCCGGCTTTGAGCTGAGACTTGATAACACTTTCAGCATCATCGGTGGGGTCAGTTATGAAGAGTCGCCATTGGAAAGCTCCAGCTCACTAAATGTTAACTATGTTGATAATGATCGCGTGGTGGTTGGCTTAGGCTTTTCTTACTTAATTGAAAAGGCTTTGTTCCTGTCGATGCCACTACGTATGGACTTCGGTTATCAGTACCACATCTTGGCGGATCGCGACTTTTTGCTGGTCACCGATAAAGGCAATGGTAATCAACAAGGTAGCGAAGGTAGTTGCACCGATGGCGATCAACAAGTTCGCTGTGAGCAGGTGACCGCCGGTGGCAACGCGCATGTGCTTAACGCCTCTGTGAACCTGGCATTCTAAAGAGATGATTAAGGATTTCACCGGGGTTCCCGCCGTCGTCGATCTCGCGGCGATGCGCGACGCCACGGCAAAGCTCGGCGCCGACCCGCAGAAGA
>JBDSQT010000116.1:0-4923 GCA_039929665.1 Paraperlucidibaca sp. | reverse complement strand
CCCGGGGTATCAATGAAGTTGAGCTGATAGCGAATGCCATCGACGGTGCTGGTGTAATACAGCGTCACCGAGTGCGCCTTAATCGTGATGCCGCGCTCGCGCTCTAGATCCATAGAATCAAGAACTTGCGCTTGCATTTCACGATCGGCCAAGCCACCGCAGATCTGAATAAAGCGGTCAGCGAGTGTCGACTTGCCATGGTCGATATGCGCGATGATGGAAAAATTACGAATATGCTGGATGTCGGACACGAACACTCACCCATTTAGGGGCTGAAAAATGCGGGCGTAGTGTAGCTGATTCGCGCGAGGCCGACCAAAGATAGCGCAGCTTTAAGCGCAGGATAAATTTGGCCCCGATAGCCACAGGCAGCTATCGGGGCCTCATCGGCTATTTGCCAGCGTCTGCCGCTTCGATTTTCAATGCCACGATCTGCGTATTGCCTTGGCGCGTCACGCGTAATGCTACGGTGCTGCCAGTCGTTAATTTACGCACCGCGGCGACAAACTCGCGCGCATTGCTAATCGCTGTGCTGCCCACTTGCGTGATGACATCACCAGGACGCAAGCCCGCTTCAGCACCAGAGCCTTCAACAACCTGCACGATCAGGGCACCACCGGTAACCTTTAACTGCTGCTTTTCGGCAGGCTGTAAATCGCGCAGACGCATACCTAAACGCGATAAATCTGGGCGATCTGGCGAGGCGGCCGCCACATCTTCCTCAGGCAAAGCCTCGATGGTGATGTTGACGGTCTGCGCGGTACGCTCACGAAATACCATCATCGCGTAGCTTTGGCCCACTGCAGCTCGACCAATCGCCTGCGGCAACTCCGCCGACATATTAATGTCTTTGCCATTAAATTGCGTAACGATGTCACCGCCTTTCAAACCGGCTTTATCGGCAGGCGATTTAGGCTCCACACTGGCAATCAACGCACCCGCTGGCCGCGGCAAACCATAAGCATCGGCTAGGTCTTTAGTGACCTCTTGGATGGCCACACCCAACCAGCCACGGCTAACCTTGCCGTTGTCACGCAGCTGCTGAACAACTTCCATGGCGACATCCATGGGGATGGAAAAGGACAAGCCCATAAAACCGCCTGAGCGGCTGTAAATTTGCGAGTTGATGCCGACCACTTCGCCCTTGCTGTTAAACAATGGACCACCTGAGTTGCCCGGGTTGATGGCGACATCGGTTTGTATGAAGGGCACATAGGCTTCGCTAGGCAAGGCACGCGCTTTGGCGCTAACAATGCCGGAGGTCGCCGAGTAATCAAAGCCAAAGGGTGAGCCTATCGCTAGAACCCAATCGCCGACACGTAGATCAGCTGGATTACCAATTCGCACAATGGGCAAGTCTTTCGCGGCGATTTTAATCAATGCGATGTCGGTGCGCGGGTCAGTACCAATGACCTTGGCTTCAATTTCACGGCGGTCACTGAGGCGCACCACAACTTTATCGGCGCCATCGATGACGTGATTATTGGTCAGCACATAGCCATCATTGCTGATGATAAAACCGGAGCCAAAGGACTGTTGCACGCGCGGCTGGGTGGGTTGCACTTCTAGGCCATAAAAGCGTCGCAAGAGCTCTTGAATGTCTTCATTGCCGCTGGCTTGTGAGCGCTTAGTTTTGATGGTCGAGCTGATGTTGACGACCGATGGACTGACATCGGCGACAATATCGGCAAAGTCTGGCGCCGTATCGGCAAAACTGCTGGTGGCGGTTATCGACAGCAGCGCCGCACTTAGCATCAGCGTCAGGGGTTTCATCAATCGCATGGGGTTTGCTCTCCTCGCAAGGCGACTCGCTAAAACGCGAGCATAGGCCGATAACGCTAAATGACGTGATTGGCTGACAGACCCTAGAGTAGCGACTTTTTCATAATCAATCAGCGCTGTTTAGCCGCGACAGCTGCGCAGAGTGTGTCATTATTCGGTCACTTTTTTCCAGCGACCAAGCCATGGCAACCTCTTTTTCCTATGACGTGCTTATCATTGGTGGCGGTGCTGCCGGCCTAACACTGGCGCTCAACCTAGATTCGTCATTGCGTATTGCCATGATTTCTAAGGCCGCGCTCACCGAGGCCAGCACTTATTATGCGCAGGGCGGCGTGGCGGCAGCGGTCGATGCCTCTGACTCTGTTGACAGCCATGTCAGCGACACGCTGATTGCCGGCGCTGGGCTGTGCCATGAAGATGTGGTCACGCACACCGTAGCGCATGGTCCTGAGGCCATCGAGTGGCTGATCGAACAAGGCGTGCAGTTCACTCTCGATGAGGCCGATCATTTGCACTTAACGCGCGAAGGCGGCCACTCGCATCGCCGTATTATTCACGCCGCCGACACCACCGGCAAAGCCATATCAAAAACGCTGATCGAGCGTGTGTTGGCCTGCAAACACATTGATTTGCTCGAATCGCGTATCGCTATCGATCTGATTGTTGATGATGATGATAGCAATGATCAGTCGCGTGCCACGGGTGCCTATGTCTTGAACATCGATAGCGGCGAAGTGGAAACCTACAACGCGCGCTTTGTCGCACTCGCCACCGGTGGTGCAAGCAAAGCCTATCAGTACACCTGCAACCCAGATGTTGCCACCGGCGATGGCATTGCCATGGCGTGGCGCGCCGGCTGCCGTGTCGCCAATATGGAATTCAACCAATTCCATCCAACCAGCCTCTACCACCCGAGCGCGAAGAACTTCTTAATCACCGAGGCCATGCGTGGTGAAGGTGCCGTGTTGCGCCTGCCCGATGGCGAGCGCTTTATGCCGCGCTTCGATGAGCGCGCCGAGCTAGCCCCTCGCGATATCGTTGCGCGCGCCATCGATTTTGAAATGAAACGCCTCGGTTTGCGCCATGTCTGGCTCGATATCACCCATAAAGATCCGGCCTTTATCACCAGCCATTTCCCTAATATTTATAGCACCTGCTTAGCGCAAGGTATCGATATCACTAAAGAGTGGATTCCGGTGGTGCCCACTGCGCACTTCACCTGCGGCGGCGTCATGGTCAACCTGCATAGCGAAACCGATATTGCGCATTTGTTTGCTATCGGCGAGACCTCCTTTACCGGCCTGCACGGTGCCAATCGCATGGCCAGCAATTCGCTGCTCGAATGCTTTGTCTTTGCTATGTCGGCGGCCAAGCGCATTCACGCCCTGCTCGATGCGCCCACTCCGGCGACCAGCCCAGCCTGGGATGCCAGCCAAGTGCGCGATCCCGATGAGGACGTGGTGATTTTGCACAACTGGGACGAACTGCGCCGCTTCATGTGGGACTATGTCGGTATTGTGCGTACTACGAAGCGCTTAGAGCGGGCACTGCATCGTGTCGAGCTCTTGCAGGCCGAGATCAACGAGTATTACAGCAACTATCATGTCACCTCGAACCTGCTTGAGTTGCGCAATCTTGTTCTGGTTTCAGAGCTGATCATTCGTAGTGCTTTAGCGCGTCACGAGTCGCGCGGCCTGCACTACACACTGGATTATCCGGAGCGCTTGGCGCGGGCTGAAGATACGATTTTGGCGCCTCACGACGCCGCCACAACACATTAACGCGGAGACGGCGCCACTGCTTAGGCGAGAGCTGATCCTGCCAAATAGCCAGTCGCCAGCGCCGCGGTGTGACTACTGATGATGCCTGAGTATCGCTCGGGCCTTCGCAGGCCAGCACATCGTCTGCCCGCTGCTTAAAGCTCAGGCACAGCAAGCCTGGCCAATCACGCACTGGCCCGTCGAGTTCGGCTAAATAAATTTCGCCAGACGCGGTGCTTAAGCGCCAGCCCTTCGCGGTTTGCTGCAATACCGAAATAGGCGCGCTGGTACTGGGGCGGCGCAGCAGGAGCAGCGCCTGCAGCGCAAATACCCCATAGGCGGGCAACAGATAGTGTAGCGGCACGAATCCCGCCCAAGGCGCTAGCGCCACCGCCGCGATGATCAGCCAGCGGCACAGGCGCTCACGACGCGAGGGCATTAGCTCACAGGGTGTGCGCCAACTTAGCCAAGATGGCGGCGATAAGCTGACGATACTCGGCGTCATCGGGCTGGGTGTATTGCATAAACCACGCCAGAAGATCGACATCCTCTTCCGCCAATAGCCGTTGAAAAATCGCTTGCTCAGCAGGGGATGCATCACAGTAATGCTCCTCCATGAATGGCTCAAAAATGACATCGAGCTCTTTTAAGCCGCGTCGGCACTGCCAACGTAAGCGGCGCTCTGCTTCGGTAAATGGCCGCGTCATGGAAAACCTCTGCAAACTGGCGTATAAGCGCGGCATTATATAAGCCTAAGAGATAGCAACGCGACGGCTAAAATGCCAATGTCGACGCGACTATTTATTCAAATAGCTCCTGGAGTGCCACGCTCATGTCCCTCGCCTGCCCCACGCTCACTGAACGCCAAGCCATTGCCACCGCTCGCCAAAACACCAAGCTGTGCGTGCCACTAGCCTGGGGAGCCCTCACGCTAACCGGCGCCGATGCACAGAGCTTCCTACAAGGCCAACTGAGCTGCGACATGAAGCTGGTGAGCGCCGAGCAGGCCAACCTCGGCTGCTTACTGAATTTGAAAGGACGCATTGAGGCCAGCGTGATTGTTATCGCAAGCGCTGATGGCTATGCCCTGCTCATGCCACAGGAGCAAATCGCTAGCGTAAAAGCACGCCTAGCAAAATACGGCGCGTTTTCAAAAGTCAGCATCAGTGCCGCCACGTACCGTATTGAGGGTCTATTAGGCTCTAAGGCTTTGCCTGATGGCCTGCTAAGTACACCGTATGCTGTGCTAGCAAGCGCTGGCAGCGCTTATGTGCGCCTGCCAGGCCTGCAGCGTGGCTTAAAAATCAGTGACACAGCCGTGCTTGGTGACGACACGCCTAGCGCTTTAGCTGCTTGGCAGGCTGAGGCCATCGCCAGCGGC
>JBDSQT010000115.1:0-5478 GCA_039929665.1 Paraperlucidibaca sp. | reverse complement strand
GAGAACTTCAAGCGACTGTTTGGTCTGAAGTCTCTTTCGCCAATGGCAATGGCAGTCTAAACTATTGTCATCACAGATGATTTTTCCGATGGCGAGGGCTCGTTGATCCCTCGGCGACTCAAGGAGCCCGCATGACCCAGCTAGCCAAGGCCACACAAAAAGCGCGCGAGTTTCGTCAGCGTGAGCAAGATATTCTCGATTGCGCACAGGCACTGTTTATTGAGCATGGCGAAGATAAAGTCACGGTCGAGATGATTGCCGACAAAGTAGGTATTGGCAAAGGCACTATTTATAAGCACTTTGAGACGAAAAACGAAATCTATGTGCTGCTGATGATTCGCTACGAAGATGAGCTGGCGGACTTATTTCTCCGCATCGACATGAGCGAAGATAAACAAACGCTGGTGCGCGAATACTTCACTTTCCGCGTCAAAGATGCCGATAAATATTTGCTCTTCGAACGTCTGGAAAGCCAGCTTGTGGCCGATGGCTCGGTGCCGGTGCTGCTGGAAAAGCTGCACGCTATCCGTTCGTCAAATATGGAAGCGTTGTACGCCATGGTAGAGGCGCAAATAAAGGCCGGTAAACTGGCCGATGTGCCACCGGCATGGCATATCGCTGCTGCATGGGCGTTAGCTCACGGCGCGTCAGCGCTCACCAAGTCAGGCTTTTATACGCAATTTATTGGCGAAAAAGAGCCGTTCTTAGACTTTTTGCTCAATGTTGCCGTGCGTATGGGCAATAAACACGTCTTAGGCAAACATACAAAGTCTTGATTTATAATCGTTTTGACTACCGTTTAAGGGTTTTTCGTCGCGCTGCTGGTTGACCGTTAAAGCATCACACTGCAAGATACGATGCCTTTCGAGAGCAGTCTGTGCGCGCTGCGTGCCTTTTCTCGACATGTTTATTATTCGTTTTGATCGTTAAATAGCTGAGGATTCCATGAAGGTTCTTGTCGCTGTCAAACGCGTTGTCGATTACAACGTTAAAGTTCGCGTGAAAGCGGATAACTCCGGCGTGGAGCTGGCCAATGTCAAAATGGCCATGAACCCGTTTTGTGAGATCGCGGTAGAAGAAGCAGTTCGCCTGAAAGAGAAAGGCATTGCTACTGAAATCATCGCTGTTACCGTTGGCCCACAAGCCGCGCAAGAACAGCTGCGTACGGCTCTGGCCTTAGGTGCCGACCGTGCCATTTTGGTTCTCACCGACGACGTCGCTGAGCCGCTGGCCATTGCCAAAATCCTCAAAGGGATTTGCGATGAAGAGCAGCCCGGTCTGGTGGTCTTAGGTAAGCAAGCCATCGATGGTGATAACAACCAAACTGGCCAAATGTTGGCTGCGCTGGCTGGCTACGCCCAAGGCACATTCGCCTCGATACTCGAAGTGTCAGGCGATAAAGCCAAAGTCACTCGCGAAGTCGACGGTGGTTTGCAAACGGTTGAACTGACTCTGCCTGCCGTGGTTACCACGGACTTGCGTTTGAACGAGCCACGCTATGCGTCGCTGCCAAACATCATGAAGGCAAAGAAAAAGCAGCTGGATACGAAAGCTCCAGGCGACTTTGGTGTGGATACCACGCCGCGTCTGAAAACAGTCAAAGTAAGTGCCCCTGCTGAGCGCAGCGCGGGTATTAAAGTGAAGACTGTGGAAGAGCTGATCGACAAACTGAAAAACGAAGCGAAGGTGATCTAATCATGGCCACTTTAATTATTGCAGAACACAATAACGCGGCCATCAAAGGCGCAACCTTAAACACCGTGACCGCCGCCACGAAAATCGGTGGTGATGTGCACGTGTTAGTTGCAGGCCAAGGTTGCCAAGCGGCTGCCGATGCAGCGGCGAAAATTGCTGGCGTGAGCAAAGTATTGCTTGCTGATAATGCGGCCTATGCGCATCAGCTGCCAGAAAATGTCGCACTGCTTGTTGCTGAACTTGGCAAGTCATACAGCCACGTCTTGGCACCAGCGACCACCAATGGCAAAAACATTTTGCCACGCGTGGCCGCGCTGTTAGATGCGTCGCAAATTTCGGAAATCTCCGCTGTTATTTCAGCAGATACTTTCGAGCGTCCTATCTATGCTGGTAACGCCATTGCCACCGTGCAATCGACGGAAGCCATCAAAGTCATCACCGTGCGTCCTACTGGTTTCGACGCCGCCGCTGCTGAAGGTGGCTCTGCTTCGGTTGAGGCTGTGGCCTCAGTGCAAGATGCTGGTAAGTCGACTTTCGTTGGCGAAGAGCTGGCGAAATTGGATCGTCCTGAATTAGCCGGTGCTAAAATCGTTGTGTCTGGCGGTCGCGGCATGGGTAACGGCGAGAACTTCAACTTGCTCTACGCCTTGGCTGACAAGCTCGGTGCTGCCGTTGGTGCTTCACGCGCCGCTGTCGACGCAGGCTTTGTGCCCAACGACATGCAAGTTGGTCAGACTGGTAAAGTGGTTGCTCCTCAGCTCTATATTGCGGTCGGCATCTCGGGTGCCATCCAGCATTTGGCGGGCATGAAGGACTCAAAAGTCATTGTGGCCATCAACAAAGATGAAGAAGCGCCGATTTTCTCCGTTGCCGATTACGGCATCGTGGGCGATCTCTTCGACATCGTGCCGCAACTCGACAAACTGTTGTAATACGCTGCGCTCCTCGGGGCGCTAGTGGTTTGTCAAAAACGGGTCCTAGTGACCCGTTTTTTTATGCCTATCGGGTGATGTATGGCGCAACCTGAGGTTTTGTATTTTTGTTATGGCGCGGTAGAGTCTGTGCACAAATAATAATAAATGGCATAGGCAATTAGATGATTCGGATTTTCTTCTCTGCACTATTAGTCAGCGCCAGCTGTGCTTTGGCCGCCTGCGGTGGCAACACTAACAGCAGTTCGCCGAGCGACCTCTCTGCTGACACCCCTGTGGCAAGCCGAAGCGAGCCCGCGCTATATATTCCACTGACCGATCTCTTGCCGGCACTGGTGACCACCGAAGCCGCGCCAAACTACGCCGAGCGTTGCGGTGCAGATGGCTTGATTTGCGTGCGCTGGGTAGAGAGCAAGTTGGCCGAATGGGAGCGGTTTTTTGGTTGCGACCATCGCGCGGTTTTCCCGACGGTGTATCGCATGCTGACACAGCAAACACGCCTACAGCTGGAAGATGATCCAACGGTTTTTGATGACCCCGCAGGCCTAGGATTTGAGGCGCTGCAGTTTTATGCGCTCTACGATGAAATGATCACTCATCATCTTGCCGGTAAGCCCATAGCGCCGGCCTGGCAGACGGCCATGGATGCAGCAAATAATGGCGACTGGAGTGGTGGACATGACATGTTGTTGGCGATTAATGCACACGTGCAGCGCGATATGCCATTTGCTGTGGCAAACACTGGCTTAACTCTGCCCGATGGCCGTAGCCGCAAGCGTGACCATGATCGCTTCAATAGCATTCTCAACGCCGCCTATCCCCTCATCGTGCGTGAGGTAGGGCGGCGCTATGACCCCCTGATGACGCTAGTCGCTGATGTCGGTTTGCCAGCCAATATTGTCGCTCAACAGCTGGTTGCTGTGTGGCGCGAAGGCGTGTGGCGTAATGCGGAGCGTCTTGAGGCCAGTGCGGATCCCGCTTGGCAGTCGCTGACGCAAGCCAGTATTGAACATCAGGCAAATCTTACGGCGCTGATGATGAAAATCGGCGAAACACCACAGCGTCGGACTTTGCGGGATGCCTATTGTGAGGCTGCGCTGGTAGAGTAACCGCCTTCTTAGTTATATGGGTCAGGGCATGCTTGCTTGGTTTGAACGCCGCTTAAATCCATTTCCTGAGCAGCCACTGACTCAGCCACCGCGCGGGTTTCTGGCATTTTGCTTGTATTTTACGCGAGGCGCTTGGCCGTATTTGCTGGTGAGTGCGGCCTTAATGACGCTGGTGGCTATCGCTGAAGTATGGCTATTTAGCTTCTTGGGCGACATTGTTAACTGGCTCTCGGTGCAAAGCCGCGAGACTTTTGTTAGTGCACAACGTTGGCAGCTTATCGGTATGGCGGTGGTGATCGTGGCGCTGCCGCTGCTGGTCACGGTGCACTCCTTGCTCAATCACCAAACCCTGATGGGTAACTACCCAATGCGCATCCGTTGGCTGGTTCATCGGTATTTGCTGCGTCAATCCATGGCGTTTTATCAGGATGAGTTTGCTGGGCGCATTGCCACTAAGCTGATGCAGACCGCGCTGGCGGTGCGCGAGTGCGTGATCAAGCTGCTCGATGTATTGAATTACATCGTGGTGTATTTCCTCGGCACATTAGTGCTGTTTGCCAGTGCGGATTGGCGTTTGGCCTTGCCTTTGCTGGCCTGGTTAGCGCTGTATTTGCTGATGCTGAAGTTCTTTGTGCCGCGCATGGGGCGTGTCGCGCAGCTGCAGGCCGACGCGCGTTCGCAGATGACTGGGCGCATTGTCGATAGCTATACCAATATCCAAACAGTAAAACTGTTTTCCCACGCACAGCGCGAGGCGAGCTATGCCCGCGAAGGCATGGATGAGTTTTTGGTCACGGTTTACGCGCAAATGCGTTTAGTGACTTGGCTGAACTTATCACTCTACAGCTTGAACGCGGCGCTGATGCTGAGTGTTGGTAGCTTGGCTATTTGGCTGTGGTTGGGCACTGAGATATCCGTTGGTGCCGTGGCGCTGGCCTTAGGCTTGGTGCTGCGCCTGTCGGGTATGTCGCAATGGATTATGTGGGAGATCGGTGCGCTGTTTGAAAACATCGGCACCGTGAAAGATGGCATTGGCTCGATTTCAGTGCCGCAAGTGGTCGAAGACAGGGTTGATGCTCCCGAGCTGGCGGTGCCGCACGGTGAAATCGTATTCGATAATATGAGCTTTCATTATGGCCAGCAAAGCGGCGTTATTGAGGGCTTGAATTTGCGCATCGCGGCCGGCGAAAAAGTCGGTTTGGTCGGGCGTTCAGGTGCGGGCAAGTCGACGTTGGTGAATTTGCTGCTGCGCTTTTACGATGTTGCTGGTGGGCGCATTGTCATCGATGGCCAAAACATTGCTGAGGTGCAGCAGGACAGTTTGCGCGCGCAGATTGGCATGGTGACGCAGGACACGTCATTGCTACATCGCTCGGTGACTGAAAACTTGCGCTATGGTCGACCCGATGCCACTCAAGAGATGACCGAGGCGGCGGCGAGCAAGGCGCAGGCGCATGCGTTTATTTTGTCATTGCGAGATGCCAAAGGCCGTACGGCTTATGACGCGCATGTCGGTGAGCGTGGCGTCAAATTGTCCGGTGGCCAGCGTCAACGAGTTGCCATTGCGCGGGTGATGCTGAAAGACGCGCCGATTCTGATTCTCGATGAAGCGACCTCGGCCTTGGATTCGGAGGTCGAGGCGGCGATTCAGGAGAACTTATATCGGCTCATGGAGGGCAAAACGGTGATTGCCATTGCGCATCGGCTATCGACTATCGCGGCGATGGACAGGCTCGTGGTGA